>NZ_AJXD01000003.1:0-78341 GCF_000264725.1 Acinetobacter sp. HA
AAAACTGGCAACTGGTGAATATATTGGCTGTTTCGGCCTGACTGAACCGGATCACGGTTCAGATCCGGGCAGCATGATTACTCGTGCCAAGAAAGTTGATGGCGGTTACCGCTTAACTGGCGCAAAAATGTGGATTACCAATAGTCCAATTGCCGATGTATTTGTTGTTTGGGCGAAAGAAGTCTCTGCTGAAGGTAATGTCGGTGATATTCGTGGCTTTATCCTGGAAAAAGGCTGGGAAGGTTTATCTGCACCAGCGATTCACGGCAAAGTGGGTTTGCGTGCTTCGATCACCGGCGAAATCGTGATGGATAATGTATTTGTTCCAGAAGAAAATGCGTTTCCGGAAATTCGTGGCTTACGTGGACCATTTACCTGTCTGAACAGTGCACGTTATGGCATTGCCTGGGGTGCGATGGGCGCAGCTGAATTCTGCTGGCATACTGCGCATCAATACACCATGGACCGTAAACAGTTTGGTCGCCCATTGGCAGCCAACCAGCTAATTCAGAAAAAACTGGCGGATATGCAAACTGAAATCGCGCTTGGCTTACAGGTCGCTTTACGTTTTGGCCGTATGAAAGATGAAGGGATTGCTTCGGTAGAAGGAACTTCACTGATCAAACGAAATAACTGTGGTAAAGCCCTGGATATTGCTCGTGTTGCGCGTGACATGATGGGCGGTAACGGCATCTCTGATGAATTTGGTGTGGCACGTCATCTGGTCAACCTGGAAGTGGTGAATACCTATGAAGGTACCCATGATGTACACGCACTGATTCTCGGTCGTGCCCAAACAGGTATCGCAGCTTTTTCTAATTAATTTATTTTCTAAATTCGGGATGCTCAGGATTGAGCATCCTTAGGGCTTTTGTCCCTAAAAACCGGTCAATAACTTAAATAAAGGATTCATCGTGAAGCTTTCTTGTCATTCTCAGTATTAATAAGCAGAAGTTCATAAGATGTAAGCAGAAAAAGAATAAAGAACGCTGCTGTAAACCTGAAGACAGAGGAATGTCGATGACTCATTTGGGAAAATGAGGTAATACATGAACAACGAAAATCAAAATAGTCTCCATCAGGACGCCGTTGCCTTGGGGATAAAGCTACCGAATAATGTCGGCACAGCTCATCGCATTCATGCCCATACCTGGAAACTGGCATTTATCTTCGCATTCGTCTCTCTGGTGATTGACGGTGTAGACATCATGCTGCTGTCATTTAGCTTGACCAGTCTCAAAGCAGAATTTGGCCTGACTTCGTTTCAGGCCGGAATGCTGGGGAGTGCCTCTTTGGCCGGAATGGCACTTGGCGGGATTACCGGTGGATGGGCCTGCGACAAGTTTGGACGGGTAAAAACCATCGCTTGGTCAGTCGTGTTTTTCTCAATTATGACCTGTATCTTGGGTTTCACTCAAAGCTATGAGCAATTCATGGTACTTCGCTTTATTGGTGCATTCGGCCTGGGTTCACTGTACATGGCCTGTAATACCTTGATGGCAGAATATGTACCGACCAAATACCGCACTACAGTATTGGGTACCTTACAGACGGGTCAAACTGTCGGTTATATCGTGGCGACTTTGATGGCAGGTGCGATTATTCCAGACTATGGCTGGCGCATGCTGTTCTACGTGACAATCATTCCCGCCGCTTTTGCATTGCTATTTATGCGTTTTGTGCCAGAGCCAGCATCCTGGCAGGAAGCGAAAATCGAGCAGGCGAAACGTAAAGCGCTGAAACTGGAAAATCCAGAAACAACAGTTACTGCTCAACAACCATCAGAAAGCATTTATAAGCGTATTTTTGGCCATCAGTCGCATCGCCGTATGTTCCTGTTATGGATGACAACTGCCGCATTTCTGCAGTTCGGTTATTACGGTGTCAATAACTGGATGCCGACCTATTTGGAAACCGAACTCAATATGAATTTCAAAGCCTTGACTGGCTATATGGTCGGTGCTTATACCGCCATGATTCTGGGCAAGATTATTGCCGGTTATGCAGCGGATAAATTTGGACGTCGTATTACCTTTGTATTTGGTACGGTCAGTACAGCGGCTTTCCTGCCAATCATCATTTTCTATAACACTCCAACCAATATTGCCTACTTATTGATTACTTTCGGTTTCCTTTACGGAATTCCATACGGTGTCAATGCAACTTATATGGCTGAAACCTTCTCAACTGATGTACGCGGTACGGCAATTGGTGGAGCCTATAACATGGGCCGTCTAGGTGCTGCGATTGCACCGGCAACTATCGGTTTTATTGCCGCAGGTGGTTCGTTCACCATGGCATTTATCGTGATGGGAACTGCTTACTTTATTGCCGGGGTGATTCCAGGACTGTTTATTCGTGAACGTCAATATGATCCACAACAGTCCAGCCTGGTGAAGCCGGCTGAAGCAGAACATGGCGATTCAGTTGGATCGGTGACTGCGAAGAAACCAACTCGTCCAGCGACTGCAAGTCAGTAATCATCAACATTATAAAGGTTGGGTTTCCTAGCCAATGAAAAAAGGATTGAGCATGAGTGCATTAAAAGGAATACGCGTACTGGATTTAAGCCGAGTGCTGGCAGGACCATGGTGTGGACAAATTCTGGCAGATCTGGGTGCTGAAGTGATTAAGATCGAGCGTCCAGGTGTGGGGGATGATACCCGCATGTGGGGACCGCCGTGGATGAAAACGCCATCTGGTGAAAATACCCGTGAGGCAGGCTATTTTCAGTGTGCCAATCGTAATAAATATTCGGTCACTGTCGATATTGCCTCTGAACCAGGACAGGAACTCATCCGGGATATTGCCAAAACTGCGGATGTGGTGATTGAAAACTATAAAGTGGGTGCATTAGCACGCTATGGGCTGGATTATGAACGCTTAAAGGCCATTAATCCGAAGCTGGTGTATTGTTCGATTACTGGCTTTGGTCAGAACGGGCCTCGTGCCGAAGAGCCGGGTTATGACTTTATTATTCAAGGTATGTCAGGTCTGATGAGCATTACCGGTGAAGCAGATGATGTCCCGGGTGGTGGAGCACAGAAGGTCGGTGTAGCGGTTGTGGATATTCAAACCGGGCTGTATGCGACCATTGCCATTCAGGCTGCGCTGTTGGCTCGTCATCATACAGGTAAAGGTCAATATATCGATATGTCTTTGCTGGATGTACAGGTAGCCGCTTTGGCCAATCAGGGGATGAACTATCTTACTTCAGGCACGGCACCAAAACGAATGGGAAATCATCATCCCAATATTGTGCCTTATCAAACCTTTAAAGCCAAAGATAAGGAATTTATTATCGCCTGTGGCAATGATAAGCAATTCCGGGATTTATGCATGGCAATTGAGTTATCTGAACTTTTGCAGGATGAAAAATTCCAGCGCAATCAGGATCGGGTGAAACATCGTGATGAACTGATTCCCTTATTGTCAGAATATTTTCTTGCAAAGAATGCCAAAGAGTGGGTTGATGCCATTCACGCGGTCAAAGTCCCCGTCGGTGTGATTAACTCGATTGAAGATGCTTTGAATGAGCCCCAAGTTGCTGCACGGGAAATGCTGGTGGATTTACCGCATCCTTTAAACGCCCAGTTTAAAATGATTGGTTCACCGATCAAGCTATCGGATACACCTGTACAATATCGTCATGCACCGCCAAAACTGGGACAACATACCCAGCAGATTCTGTCCCAGTTCCGTAGTCCCGAAGAAATTGCCGCGCTCAATGCGCAGGGTATTATTGATCATGTTGTATCTGCGGCTTCCTAAACTGTTAATTTTTTTTTACTTAAACCGAAGCCAGTCTTCGGTTTTTTTAATCACTTAAGAAAATAGAAAGCCACATAACTGAATGGTCATCAGCAGCATCACGCGTTAAGATAACGGCATTGTGTTGTTGGAAGGCATTATGAAAATTGTCGCAGATGAAAATCTGGCATTTACCGATTATTTCTTTGCAGAATTTGCCGAGATTCAGCATTGTGCAGGGCGTACACTGACTGCGGCAGATGTGCAGGATGCAGATGCCTTACTGGTGCGTTCAGTGACCAAAGTCAATTCACAGCTACTAGAAGGCAGCCCGGTCAGGTTTGTTGGTAGTGCCACGATTGGTACGGATCATCTGGATATTGCTGCACTTGAACAGCAGGGAATTGCCTGGAGCAATGCTGCCGGTTGTAATGCCCAAGCCGTAGCTGAGTACGTGATTACTGCCTTATTAAAACTTCGTCCAGCACTCCTGGATGCTGGCCCCAATTTTACCTTGGGAATTATTGGGCTAGGCAACGTGGGTACGCGACTGGCTTATATGGCAGATCTGCTAGGCTGGCGTGTGATCGGTTGTGATCCTTTTGTACAACGAGACCATATTGAACAGGTTGATCTACAAAGCTTATTGGCGCAATCCGATGCGATCAGTATTCATGTTCCTTTGACCAAACAGGGTGAGCATCCGACTTATCATATGATCAATGCAGATGCCTTTGCCCAAATGAAGCCTGAAACTATCCTGATCAATTCAGCACGTGGACCAGTCGTTGAAGAAGCAGCATTAATCGCTGATATCCAGGCAACTCGGCGTCAGGTGGTACTGGACGTATTTGAACATGAACCGTTGATTTCAGCTGAAGTGCTGGATCTGGCCAGCTTGGTAACGCCACATATTGCCGGTTATAGTCTGGAAGGTAAGGCGCGTGGTACTCAAATGATCTATGAGGCTTTCTGTCGTCATTTTGGCTATGAAATTAATAAGCAGTTTGAAAGCCAGTTACCAGAATGTGTGCCATATTTCGCAGAGAAGGATTTAAAAGCAGCTCTCAAGCAGCACCTGAGTGAAATCTATGATATCCAACGTGACGATGCCAATCTGCGTGCTTGCTTAAAAGACGCTAAAGTCGATCAACAGGCTTTTGACCATTTACGTAAGACCTATCCGTTACGTCGTGAATGGGCGGCACATGGAGGGTCGAAAGCATGACGATTGCTTATCAACCGAGCTGTGATGTAAATGCGATGCGCGCACGTGCTCATTTATATGCACAGCTGCGTCAGTTCTTTGCGGAACGTGATGTGCTGGAAGTAGAAACCCCGATTTTGTCTCAAGCGGGTGTGACCGATGTGCATCTGGCATCTGTGCAAGCACAACGTCATGTACTGGGTAAGCTCAATACCCATTATCTGCAAACTTCTCCTGAATTTGCGATGAAACGCCTGCTGGCAAGTGGTAGTGGCCCGATTTACCAGATCTGCAAAGTGTTTCGTGATGATGAGCATGGGCGTAAACATAACAGCGAATTCACCATGCTGGAATGGTATCGTCCGGGCTTTAGCCTGAAAGACCTGATGTTTGAAGTTTCAGATCTGTTGAATGTAGTATTAAAAGCCCGTTTTGGCGAAGTTCGTCCAACAGTACTGAGCTATAAGCATGCCTTTATGGATCGACTGGATCTGAATCCCTTAAAGGCAACTTTAAAAGAGTTAAAAGACTGCTGCCGTCGCGTTGGTTTAAATCTGGATCTGGGGCAGGATCGTCTGGCTTATATTGACCTGTTGTTCTCGCATATGGTGGAACCGAGCTTGGGATTTGACACAGCGGTATTTCTGACCGATTTCCCGCCTGAACTTGCTTCATTAGCAAAAACCAAACTCGATGAAGATGGTGAACTGGTTGCAGCACGTTTCGAACTTTATATAGAAGGTCTGGAACTGGCGAATGCCTATGATGAGCTGATTGATGCGGAAGTGTTACGCTCACGCTTTGAAGCAGATAATGCAGAGCGTAGCTCACTCGGTTTACATGTCATGCCGATTGATGAGTATCTGTTGGCTGCTTTACCGAATATGCCGGAATGTTCCGGGATCGCACTTGGGGTGGATCGTCTGTTGATGATCGCCACCAATCAGATGAAGCTTGAAAAGGTAATTACTTTCCCGGCAGATATTTCCTGATCCTCTTCCTGATCTAATCAGCCTGTTATCTGAGCAGGCTGATTAAGCCAGATATTTCCGAAAAATCGATACTGTAAGCATCAAAAACCAGATTCTTATAAAAAGCATGTGCAGTTAAACGTTCCTCACGATTGCCGCTATTTACTTGTATCAATTTTAAAAGACGTTGTTTAGCTAACTCTTCAATCGCTGCAATGAGCCTTTTCCCACACCTTGCCCGCGATGAGCCTGATCAACTACAAAAGACTGAATTCGCAAATATCCCCCATCAAATTTCCAAGTGTCTTTCTGAATTAAACCTGTATAGCCTATGACCTGTTATTCATGTTCAACGACCAGCGTCAAATCATTCGAATCCTGATGAATGCGTTGCCAGCGCTGCTGAATATTTTCTACTGTGGTGGAATAGCCAAGTTGTGTAGTAAGTGCATGGATTGCATGCAAGTCCTGTTCAAGTTGCAAAGGACGAATCAGAGAATTCATAAGTTTTTATCAGACAGAAGCGAAAGAGAGATAACCCGATTCTAGGTGGAAGATGAGGTCAATGAATTCTAATAATTTTGAATATGAATATAAGTGCGCAGAATAAAAGTATTTTAGATATCAATATATACAAAGAAGAAAGCTCCCGAAGGAGCTTTGTTAAATTAAGGCAGTATGGCGTTCTTTCAGCTCGGCTAAGGCATGGATACGACGTTCAATCAGCATCTCGCCAATATCAGGACCTTGAATATCTGCGGGTAAATCCTGAGCCTTGATACCACGAACCACTTGCATGGCTTCCCGCACATATTGCGCTTGTGGATAGGCACGGTCTTCCAGACCTAAACGGCCACGAGAATCACATTCACAGGCTTGCACAAAAGCTTCTACACGTTCCGGGCGACGTAATACATCCAGACGCTGCAATAACCGCCATAAAGTACCTGGTTTCAGATTAAGTGCCTGATGGCATTTTAAATGTTCTTTACAGACTGCAATTGCCAGTTGTTTGGTATAAGTTGGTACTTTGAAACGCTCGCATAATTCAGTTACGGGCTGTACACCACGCTCTTCGTGCATGATATGACGTGGCAATTCCTCGGTAGGCGTTAAGGCTTTACCTAAGTCATGCACCAGAACAGCAAAACGTACATCCAAATCATAGTTCTGGCGACAAGCCTGTTGTAGCGACATCATGGTGTGAATGCCGCAGTCAATTTCCGGATGATATTCCGGACGTTGCGGGACGCCGAACAGGGCATCAATTTCTGGGAACAGTACTTTTAATGCACCACAGCTGCGTAATACTTCAAAATAAATATCCGCATGTGATTCCATCAGGGCACGGGATGTTTCTTTCCAGACCCGTTCAGGCGTTAGCGTATTTAATTCACCTGATTCAGTAAGTTGACGCATTAAATCGAGTGTTTCCGTGGCAACATGGAAGCCCATTGCATGATAACGCGCAGCAAAGCGCGCGACACGTAATACACGGAGAGGATCTTCAATAAAAGCATCAGAAACATGACGTAAAACGCGGTCAGCAAGATCCTGTTGACCATTATAGGGATCATGCACATGACCGGCTTCATCCATGGCCATGGCATTGATGGTCAGGTCGCGACGGATCAAGTCCTGTTCAAGCGTTACGCTGGTATCGGTATGGAATTCAAAACCATGATAACCAGTGCCGGATTTACGTTCGGTACGTGCTAATGCATATTCTTCTTTTGTTTCAGGATGCAAAAATACAGGAAAATCCTTCCCAACCGGTTGATAGCCCAGATTGAGCATTTGATTGGGGCTTGCACCCACTACTACATAATCTTTTTCGTGATAGGGGTGTCCGAGCAAATGATCTCGAACTGCGCCGCCTACTAAATAAACTTGCATGAAAAAACCTCTATTCTTAGAAGCATCATGCTACAGAATAGAGGTTTTCTCAAGTCAAGAAACTCGGCGTTCGCCGCGTTTGCTTACAGGGCGTCTTGTTCCGCTTGCTGGATTTCTGCAACAGTCAAAGCAGTCATATTCACGACGCGGCGTGTAGTCGCTGTCGGCGTTAAAATATGAACTGGTTTCGCTGCACCCAGCAGAATCGGGCCAATGGTCACATTGTTACCAGAAGTTGCTTTTAACAGGTTAAACGAAATGTTCGCTGCATCCAAGTTTGGCATGATCAACAGGTTCGCAGCACCTTTGAAGCGTGAGTTCGGATAAGCAAACTGGCGGATATTTTCATCCAGTGCCGCATCGCCATGCATTTCACCTTCAACTTCCAGTTCAGGCGCAATCTCAGACAGAATGTCGTAGACCTTACGCATTTTCTGTGCACTGGCATCGTTCTGGTCAGAACCGAAGCTAGAGTGAGACAATAGCGCAATACGTGGTGTCATACCGAAACGACGTACTTCTTCAGCAGCAAGAATGGTCATCTCAGCAAGCTGTTCAGCAGTTGGATTACGGTTGATATAGGTATCTGCAATAAACAGGTTACGCTCTTCAAGCATCAAGGCATTCAAAGTAAAGAAGGTATTGTGACCGTCTTTTTTACCAATGATATTGCTGACGAAGTCCAAGTGGATATCGTAGCTTGAGTACGTACCACATAACATACCGTCTGCAAGGCCGTGTTTGACAAGCATAGATGCGATAAGTGTTGAGCGACGACGAGCTTCACGTTGTGCGTATTCTGGTGTTACCCCTTTACGCTGCATAATGCTGTAGTAGTCATCGGCAAATTTCTCGTAGTCTGGGTTCTTTTCTTGGTCAACGATGGTGATGTTCACCCCGTTTTCTAAGCGTAAGCCCAATTTTTTGATATTTGCTTCAATTACTGCTGTACGGCCCACCAAGATTGGCTTCGCCATGCCTTCATCCACTGCAATTTGTACAGCACGAAGTACACGAAGATCTTCACCTTCCGCATATGCAATACGCTTAGGATCTGATTTTGCTTGAGCAAAAATCGGTTTCATCATAAATGCTGAGTTATAAACAAACTCAGACAAACGTTGATGATACACAGAGAAGTCTTGAATTGGACGTGTTGCTACGCCAGAATCCATCGCTGCTCTAGCAACTGCTGGCGCAATCTCTAAAATCAAACGTTGATCCAGTGGGCGAGGAATTAAGTAATCACGACCAAATGATGCTGATTTTTCACCATAAGATGCAGCATCTGCTTCGACATGTGCCATACGCGCAATCGCGTGTACACAGGCAATCTTCATTTCTTCGTTAATGGTGGTTGCACCAACGTCGAGTGCGCCACGGAAGATGTATGGGAAGCAAAGAGCGTTATTCACCTGGTTCGGATAGTCTGAACGGCCAGTTGCCATGATCACGTCTGAACGTGCTTCATGGGCATGTTCTGGCAAAATTTCCGGATCCGGGTTAGCCAAGGCAAAGATGATTGGATCTTTGGCCATTTTCTTGACCATGTCTTGAGTCAGAATGCCTGCAGCAGACAGACCCAAGAACATATCTGCGCCGTCCATCACGTCAGCAAGCTGAGTACCTTCGATGTCTTGTACATACGCTTTTTTCGATTCATCTAAGCCTTCACGTTTTGTAGTCAATAAACCACGTGAGTCAGCAACGATGATATTCTCTTTCTTCGCGCCTAGTGCACAAAGAAGGTTCAAGCAAGACAATGCAGCAGCGCCTGCACCAGATGCTACGATCTTGATTTCTTCAATTTTTTTACCATTGATAATTAAAGCATTGAGTAATGCTGAACCTACAATGATTGATGTACCGTGTTGGTCATCGTGGAACACCGGAATGTTCATGCGTTCACGAAGTTTCTGTTCAATATAGAAACATTCTGGTGCTTTAATATCTTCGAGGTTAATACCACCAAAAGTCGGTTCTAATGCTGCAACGATGTCGACAATTTTGTCTGGATCATTTTCTGCGATTTCGATATCGAATACGTCGACGCCAGCAAATTTCTTGAACAGGACGCCTTTACCTTCCATAACCGGTTTAGATGCTAAAGGACCAATGTTACCCAGGCCAAGAACCGCTGTACCATTACTTACTACCGCAACAAGGTTACCACGTGCTGTATACAGTGCTGCTTTAGATGGGTCTTTTTCAATTTCCAAACACGGCGCTGCAACACCTGGAGAGTAAGCTAGTGCTAAATCATGTTGGTTAACGAGTTGTTTGCTTGGAGTGACGCTGATTTTGCCGGGGGTAGGAAATTCGTGGTAGTACAGTGCCTGTTGTTTTAAAGATTGTTCGTCCATTAGTCTCTCGATCTATCAATAATTACCCAATTGCAGGTAACATAACCGCGGAATACAGGAGAATATATCACTAGTTGTGCGCTTAGCCCAGCCAAACGCACCCGTTTTTTGAAGAAATAATTGGTCTTAGGTCTGGATTTATACCTGATAGGTATAAGTCTCAGGTGTCATATTTTGTTCAAGAAATTCGGTCGCTTGCTGTTCAGGAAGCGGCTTGGAAAACAGATAGCCCTGTGCAATATCACAACCGAGTTGACGCAGGAAATCTAGCTGCTGCTCTGTCTC
Organism: Acinetobacter sp. HA; assembly: GCF_000264725.1. Lineage (NCBI taxonomy): Bacteria > Pseudomonadati > Pseudomonadota > Gammaproteobacteria > Moraxellales > Moraxellaceae > Acinetobacter > Acinetobacter sp. HA. Next base: position 10,473 of record NZ_AJXD01000003.1, read on the forward strand.
AATACCTTCAGCTACTACTTTCATTCCCATGGCTTTGCCCATTGCAACCATTGCACTGACAATAGCATCCTGTTTGGATTCACCAATTTTGGATACAAAACTGCGGTCAATCTTTAAAATATCGATTGGGAACTCTGCCAGATAAGACAGGGACGAATAGCCCGTACCAAAGTCATCCAGGGAAATGTTGATATCACGTTCCTTGATCTGATTCAGCACATTCATTACAGTTTCAGAATTTTCTACCAATGAAGATTCGGTAATTTCCAGTTCCAGATTCGAACCAGAAATACAGTTCAGTTTGATCGCTTCATCCAGATCATCCAGTAACTGGCCGCGGCGGAGTTGCTGCGCCACAATATTCACTGAAATACAGATATTATGGAAACCCTGGTCATTCCATTTACGGATCTGCTTTGCCGTTTGCTGTATCACCAGTTGACCGATTTCCGAAATCATACTGGTCTGTTCTGCCAATGGAATAAACATCCCCGGTGGAATAATGCCTTTCTCCGGATGATTCCAGCGGATTAAGGCTTCAAAACCGTAGATCTTCTGGTCATTAAGATTGATCTTCGGCTGATAATAGACGATCAGTTCACCATTCTGGATGGCTTTACGCAGATCGCGTTCAATGAAAATTCCTTGTTCCAGCAGGGCAGTATTTTCACTTGAATAAAAGTGAATGGTATTCCCACCGAGATTCTTAGCTTCACTCAGTGCCTGTTCGGCACAGTTATTGAGATAATCCAGTTGACGGCCATGATCAGGATAAAAAGCTACCCCCATTGAAAGCGTAATTTCATAGTCCTGACCAAAGATATTGAATGGCTGACTAAAGGCTTTCGCAATATGCTCACAATGTTCCTGCACGGAAGGGCGAATATGCGAGATTTCATACAAAATGGCAAAGTCATCGCCATTCAAATGCGCAACAAACATGGCTTCAGCATTGGTTAAGCGTAAGCGCTGTGCCACCTGACGTAATAACTCATCACCACCGTTGTTGCTCAGATATTCATTCAGCGGACGGAAACGGTCGATATTGATTCGAATCACCGCCATCTGCTTGATGGAATCTTTTTGTGTCACCAGGTACTGGTGCAGCTGATAGTTATAATAGAAACGATTTGGTAAGTCGGTCAGGGTGTCATAATTTTCCAGATAAGACAGACGCTGTTCCTGAAGCTTACGTTCAGTCAGGTCTGACACAATCCCGATATAGTGGGTGATACGGCCTTCATCATCCATAATGGCATTGATATGCAGCCATAGTGGCATCTCTTTGCCGGACAAGAATTTTTCATTAAGTTCGCCATCAAAAGAACCAATCTTCATGACCTGCTTGATGATATTGGCATGTACACTGCGCTGCTGAGATTTGGTATTTACCGTAATATCAAACAGGTGCTTGCCCAGAATTTGCTGACGTTCAAAACCAGAAAGTTGCTCGAAAAAAGGATTCACTTCGATATAGCTCAGCTCTTGATTAAGTATAAAGATACCTTCAGCCGCTTGCTCTAATACGCTGGCTGCAAGTTTTAATCCTTCCTGAGAATTACGTTCCTGCTGAATATCACGGCGAATACCGACCATGCGTACGGGTTTATTGGTTTTTGGATCACGGCTGATGACACGCCCGATATCATGAACCCAGCCCCATACCCCTTGGGTATTCTGGATGCGGTAGGTGGCTTCATAGCGCTCTACCTGACCGCGTAAGTGTTGTTTCATCATATCTTTGAAATGACGAAGATCATCCGGATGGATCAGATGATGTAGTTGTGCCTGATGCTGACCAGAACTGCGCTGGATTTTTTCTTGTGTATGTGTCGTCAGGGTAATGGTTCGATCTTTAATGTTCCAGTCCCACGGGCGGATGCCCGCAATTTCATGCGCAAGTTCCAGATTCTGATGCTGGTCCTGTAAGGCAAGATTAATCTGCTCGATATCATAAGTACGTTCCCGCACTTTTTGTTCCAGCAGCTGATTATTGAGCTGTAACTGAAGTTCGATATCTTTGGATTTATTCACTTCAGTTTGTAACTGTTTACACAGTTCATCAGTCCAGGTAACTTGCTGTTCAGCATTTGTTACTAACAGATTATTCTCTGCATATAGACGTGAAGTACGTTGATGAATACGGTAAGTACTATTGGCACACAGCAAAATTACAATGACAGAAAAGTTCAATGCCAGACTGAAAAACGGATTAAGTGAAGAGGATTCCGTAATCTGCAGAAAGAAGAATGGGACCAGGGACGGCAAGAATATCAGGCAGAAATAACTCAGTTTTTGCGTGAGATAGGTGAGACCAAAAGCTTGAGTCACCATAATCAGCAAGCCAGTCAGGGTCAATGCTTCAATCAGTTCAAAAGATGGATTTACACGCGGCAAATGAACATACAGGGTAAAAATCCCGGTTGAAATACAGATACCTACCAGTAGACACTGGATTTGTAGCCAGCGGTGAGCAGTTTCCAGCTTAAACTCATTCGGTTTAAAGTAGACGGTACTAATCAGCCAGCACATGCAGACCACCATCTCGGTAAGAATAAACCAGAGATTCAGGTAGTTGTCTGCCGGATGATAATGTAACTGGTAGATACAGAAGATATAAAGACATACCAGCAGGATACTAATTAAAAAGTATCGACTGTGACGAATCGTATTCACGATTTGTGCACTGTTTAGCTGCTGCTGAATATAATCATCCTGATTATGAATCATGATTAAGATGCCTTTAATCTACGTAAGGGTGGTACTGCATTGTTTTTATTAAGCCCCTTAAATAAGTAACTTTTATCATTTAATAGGTCATTCATTTTTATCTTATTAAGACTAAAGTGCCAATATATAAAAATCAATCAAAAGCCCCACAAATTTTTACAAATACGATAAAGTAAAATTGATCATTGAGAAAAATTAAAATTTGTAGTTCAAAATAGATAAAGCTACGACAGGCGCAGTTTCGGTACGCAGAACACGTTCACCAATACACCAGTTCACAAATCCATGAGTATTGGCAGCAGAGATTTCAGCTTCACTGAGTCCGCCCTCTGGACCAATGAGTAACGCCAAGTCTGGTGTTGCATTGTAAAGAACATCCACTTCATCTTTGTTTGGAGCCAACACGAGCTTGGTTTGAGGAAGTTCACTTTGCAACCAGTTTTCTAGTGACATCGGAGGGAGAATTTTTGGAACAATATTCAAACCACATTGTTCGCAGGCTGCCGTAGCAATAGCTTGCCAGTGATCGAGCTTTTTTTGGTCACGATCGTACTTGAGGCGCATTTCGCAGCGCTCAGAGGTTAAAAGCTGAATTTCTGAGACACCAAGTTCAACCGCTTTTTGAATGGCATAATCCATACGGTCGCCCTTACTCATGACCTGCCCAAGTAAAGCTGTGAATTTTGGCATGCGGTTGCTTGGGTTAAAGCTATTGACCTGTACAGTAGCTGACTTTTTGGCAACTTCTACAAGTTCAACTTCATATTCACCACCTTGTCCATTGAACAGGGTAGCTTTTTCACCGACTTGAGCACGTAATACCTTCACCCAATGATGAAAAACGGTTTCAGTTAACTCAACCGTGGAATCAACATTTAAGTCTGCTTCAATAAAAAAACGTGGCATTTAAGGATTACTCTCAAGTGGAACAAAACAAGACGGTATTTTTTTACGCCCCCTCTGTATTGCTCCCAAAGGGATAAATTAAGGAGGGAAAATACCGCCTCAAAACTTATGCAAGACCTAAGTCTTTTACAAGTTGACGTGTAGGGTCAGTGGTGTTCATGGTGTAGAAGTGCAGGCTTGGTGCACCGCCAGCAATCAGGCGTTCGCAAAGTTTAACGATCACTTCATGACCAAATGCTTTGATGGATGCAGTATCGTCACCATAAGTTGCCAATTGCTTGCGAATCCAGCGTGGAATCTCTGCACCTGTACCATCGGCAAAGCGGATTAAATTGCTGGCATTGGTAATTGGCATAATGCCCGGTGCGACAGGAATATTCACACCTTCTTTTTGGATACGTTCTACAAAGTAGAAGTACGCATCTGGATTAAAGAAGAACTGTGTAAGTGCAGCATTGGCACCAGCATGAGCTTTTTCACAGAAACGTTTGATATCAGCGTCAAAGTTGTCTGCTTGTGGATGCATTTCAGGGTAGGCTGCCACTTCAATATGGAAATGATCACCTGAATGTTCACGGATAAAACGAACCAAATCTTGCGCGTATGGTAGTTCACCTAAACCGACTTGACCTGATGGTAAATCACCACGCAGTGCCACAATACGGTTGATACCCTGAGATTTATATAAATCCAGTAATTCTGCAATACGTTCCTTGCTATCACCAATACATGAAAGGTGAGGGGCAACCGGTGTACCTTTGCCATTGAAGTCATTAATGGTCGATAAGGTACGTTCACGAGTTGAACCACCCGCACCATAGGTCACCGAGAAAAATTCTGGATTTAAAAGCTGAAGCTCTTGGTGTACGGTCTTGAGTTTTTCTGCACCGGCATCAGTTTTGGTTGGGAAGAACTCGAATGAAATCGGAATCTGTTTCGACATGGTTAAATCCTATTTTTATAAATACTTTTTATTCACCCTCTCCCTGACCTCTCCCAAAGGGAGAGGAGTATTCATTACTGAATAACGCAGAGTCTTGGCTCAAATTACTTAAATTTCACAAGTAAAACTCGTAATGTAAATGATTTGAGAGTTCACCCTCTCCCTATGGGAGAGGGATGGGGTGAGGGCTAATTAATATTTATAAGCATCCGATTTAAATGGACCTTCAACAGCTACACCAAGGTAATCCGCTTGTTCTTGCGTTAACTGCGTTAACACACCACCAAAGCCTGCAACCATGGCTGCCGCAACTTCTTCATCTAATTTCTTAGGAAGAAGTTCAACGCGAATCGCTGCTTGTTTTTGCTCTTCAGGTAGATCAGCAAATTTCTCAGCGAATAAATGCATTTGACCCAATACTTGGTTAGCAAAAGAACCGTCCATTACACGTGATGGGTGACCTGTTGCATTACCAAGGTTCACCAGACGACCTTCAGAAAGAAGGATCAGGTAATCATTTTCGTTTTCTGAACGATATACTTGGTGTACTTGAGGTTTCACTTCAACCCACTTGTAACCACGTAAGTAGTTGGTATCGATTTCAGTGTCAAAGTGACCGATGTTACATACCACAGCACCTGCTTTTAATGTATCAAGCATTGCAGCATCACATACGTGGTAGTTACCCGTCGTTGTTACGATCAAGTCAGTGTTTAAAAGAAGGTCAGCATTTACGTCTTCTTTCTTGCCTGTTTGCACGCCATTTTTGTATGGAGATACAACTTCGTAACCGTCCATACATGCTTGCATTGCACAGATTGGATCAATTTCAGAAACACGTACGATCATGCCTTCTTGACGAAGTGATTGAGCAGAACCTTTACCTACGTCACCGTAACCAATGACCAGTGCACGACGGCCAGATAATAGCATATCTGTTGCACGTTTAATGGCATCGTTCAGTGAGTGACGGCAACCGTATTTGTTGTCATTCTTAGATTTAGTTACTGAATCATTTACATTGATTGCAGGCACTTTAAGTGAACCGTCTTTCCACATTTCAAGCAGACGTTGAACACCAGTTGTTGTTTCTTCAGTAATACCGTGGATTTTCGCTAATACTTCTGGGTATTTTTCATGAACAAGTGCAGTTAAGTCACCGCCATCGTCCAGAATCATATTGGCATCCCAAGGTGTGCCGTTTACATTGATTTGTTGTTCAAGACACCACATGTATTCTTCTTCAGTTTCGCCTTTCCAGGCAAATACTGGAACACCAGACGCAGCAATGGCAGCAGCAGCGTGGTCTTGAGTTGAGAAGATGTTACAAGATGTCCAACGAACTTCAGCACCCAGTTCTACCAAAGTTTCGATAAGAACAGCTGTTTGGATTGTCATGTGGATACAACCCAAAATTTTAGCGCCAGCAAGTGGTTTAGCAACAGAGTAACGCTTACGCAGACCCATTAGGGCTGGCATTTCAGCTTCTGCAAGTTTGATTTCTTTACGGCCGTAGTCAGCCAGTGAAATATCGGCAACTTTATAATCTGTAAATGAAGCATTAACCGCGTTCATCACGATCTCCTTATAAAAAACAATAATTGATCATTCAGTTCGCGGATGCCGTTGTTGGTCTGTCTGGAAAAAGAGGGACCGATCGTCGAGCCTGGCGCTTTTACATTTCGTACCTGTAAAACGTCGCAGCATCCCTCGACTAGCCGGGTATTGTACTTGGAAATTAATTTGGTTCCAATCTGAAATTGTTTAATATCTGACTAATAAGAAAATTTGCAAAATATTTTGAAAAATAAATATTCTTTTAAAAGTTTAAATCAATTTAATTCTTATAAAAAAGCCCATCATCTGATGGGCTTCTTCTTTATTCTATTTCCTGCTCAGCTTCGTCTGCTTTTTGTGTCCAGTAATCTGCCTGTATGTCATCCGCTACAACACCAAGACCATTGGCATAAATAAAGGCAAGGTCACGCATGGCCTGGACTTCACCCCATTCAGCTGCCTGTTTCACTAGTGCAATGGATTTTTCGATATCTTTTTCAACCACATCACCACGACGATAAAAACTGGCAAGTTCTAAAGTTGCTGCTGGGTGTTTTTCGAAATTGGCTTTGCTGAGCCAGTAATAAGCTAACTCAAAGTGAGCTTTAGAATCTTCCGGGTCTTCCTCCGCAATTTCTTTGGCATAAACCGTATAACCTTCACCGAGCCAGTACATGGCTTCAACCAGACCGCCGTTCGCTGCTTTTAGTGCCCATTCTTCAGCCAGGATAATGTCATCTTCATGCTCGCTGTGCATATATAGTTCGGCAAGTTCAAATTGTGCTTCGGCATTGCCTGCCAATGCGCGGTTTGCCAGAGTGGCAGGGGGAGAAACACGCTCGGTCATGTCAAAATCTCAAAAATCTTTGCATGTAGATTAAAAGGTTCAAAATAAAAAAGCCAATCCGAAGACTGGCTTTTTTATAAAAGGAATTAAATTGAGCTTAAAATACGTAAATTAGTCCAGAAATGAATGCAATGAGCACAAAGCCAATACTGATTATTTTAATTTTTGATTCAAAGTAAGTCAGGCTCAGGCCAACTGCTAATGCTGCAAAAGTCAGACTACCTAGCCAATAGCTGACCATATTGCTGATCGTACCGCTAAACAGGCAAAAAATTAGCGCAATGATCAGCAGTCCCCAGCCAGCAAGCGTGGCTAGTCGGGTTTTGCCAACATCCAGTTCTTTGCCAAATATCTGTTTTTGATGTTTAGACATTGAAGCCGCCAGGGCAATAAAGCCCAGTACAGATACAGACCAGATGAATAAGAAGAACATCATACTTCAGTCTCCACAGCTGTAGTCTTGGCTTTTTTAGCAGGCAGATCTTGGTAATTTTTCACTTTCTTAAAGGCCAGCCAGAACACAACAGCTAGTAGCCACATAGCCAGATCAAAGCTCGCAATGACCCATTGACCATTCGCTATAGTATTCCAAATTGGCTGTCCACCAGTCAGGACATTTATGACCGGAAGCAGGGCAAATAAAGCAGTTGCCAGTGCCAGCAGCTCTAACCAGGCCTGACGATGCATCCGGATCATGGCATAGAAGAAAGTCAGCACCCATACTATAAAAAAGGTACGGATTTCCCAATTGGCACGCATTTCCAGTTCCACCGGAATAAAACGATTGGCATAGAAGTAAGCAGCACAGGCAATAGGCAGACCGATAATTGCTGCGATATTGGTCACTTCCACCGTACGATAACCAAAAGATTTATAGCCCTGTTTCTGCTGTTGCGGTGCGCGTTTTACACACCATAGAATCAGACCAGTAGCGATCATCAATGTGCCGACAATACCGGACAGGAACAGTAACCAGCGTAGGACGAGATCCACACCGCGTGCTTCATGCAGTGAAGTCAGCACGTTATAGATGCCATTCGAGACTGAAGGTGTTTTTAGTTCGGTTTGATCCGGTTTGAGCGCACCGGTTACGCCGTTGAATTCCAGACTTGGGTACACGCTACGATAGGCAACACTAACACCATTCAGAGCACGTAATTCGATTTCAGCTTTGCTGGTATTTGGCCGAATAATGGTGATGGTACCAACCGGATTGTTATTCCATTCTTTTTCCGCAGCTGCCAAAACCGGTGCCAGATCGGTTAAAGGCGCTGGACGGGCAGAGGGGTTTTCGTCACGAGATCGACGTGTTTCACCACGACCTGCCATTTCACCTCGTTCGCCACGTTCTTCACCAGCCCCATGAGGACGACGTTCTTCAGCTTCAGTACGGCCTTCACCACGACCAGTCATTTCGCCGCCACGTTCGCTACGACCTGCACGAGATTCAGCTTCCTGACTATTATCCTGAACTAAAGTTTTACGCTGATCTTGGAGGAAAGCACCACGATTTTCATAAATCTGGTTTACTCCCCAAGGCATGATGGTAAATAACAGCAGCAATAAGCCACTGCATGTAATCATAATATGGAAAGGAAGTGCAAATACCGCGGTTGCATTGTGTGCATCTAGCCATGAACGTTGCCCTTTACCTAGGCGGAAGGTAAAGAAATCCTTAAAGATTTTCTTATGGGTAATAATCCCGCTGATAATCCCAACCATCATCAGTAAAGTCGCAATCCCGACAATCCAGCGTGCCCACATACGTGGCATGCCATATAAATCAAAATGAAAACGGTACAGGAAACCACCACCACGGGTTTCGCGTGCTTCTAGTACTTCACCGGTTGCACTGTCCAAAGTAATTCGTGTGCCGCCGCGGCGTGCACGAGGATCTTCACCAGCGCCACGGATATTGAGCGTGGTATAGTTCTGACGAGCATGCGGCAGCTGAATGGCCCAGCTACCCGCATCAGGATGATTTTTCTGTAAATAGGCGAGTGCCACTCGGGTCTGTTCAATCTGGGTGGCTTGCGGAACAGACTGGTGCAACTCTGGTTTCATCCAGATAGTAATTTCATTCTGGAAAAAACTTAATGTACCTGTCAGAAAAATCGCATAAAGCAGCCAGCCCAAGATTAAACTGGCCCAAGTATGCAACCATGACATTGACTGGCGTGGACCTTCCTGTTTTGCATCTGGTCTCATCTTATTTCCCTAAAAACTGGTAAGCGATATAGAACAACCCAGCTGGAACCAAAATGCCCAGCGTCGCTTTTAGGGTTTTATTGACCATAAATACCCAGATGAAAGCCCCTGTCTGTAAAAGAAAAGCGATCATAGTGGCGGATATGGCAGCACTACTTTGATAATCACTGAAGTACTGAGCAATGACCATGGCTGCAAAAGTGGCTAAAGCATATCCGCCTAAAGCAGCAAGTATGAAACGGTAGAAAATCATAAAGCGATAAGCCGTGAGTTTGGGCTGCACTTTCTTTTTAGATCGGATGACTGGATTGGGGACAGCTAATTTTTCAGTAGCTGTAAGATCCATATGAGGACTGCTGGTCATTGAAAATACTGTCTATTTATTTGTGGGAATTTTATTGATGCGAATGATAACAATTATTGTTTATATTTTAAATAACTATTTTTAAAGATCTTTTAAATAATTAAAATGAAGTGTAAGTTTAAGCAGTGTAAATAGGGGAATAAAAGATTTTGAAGCACAGCATGGGAACCCAATACTGAAAATAAAACAGCGGCTCGAAGGCCGCTGTTTTATTAAAAATACTTAAGTCTTAGCTTTCTTGCTGGATACCCGCAACCTGCCAGTCCTGGTTAGAACCTGCAGGTTTTACAAAGTGCCAAACTTCAGCAAATGGCTGTGGCAGACTGTTCAGGTCTTCACTTACTGTACCGGTAAAGCGTACGCTCACTACGTATTGACCATTTTCATTTGATGAATCTACAACCATGGCATTCAGGTTAGAGAACTCAGCAACATCCTGATCCTGATTCGCCATAATGTCGTTATACATAGACTGATACAGGTCAGGGGTCAGATAACGCTGAATTTCTGAAATGTTGCTCGCCGTATTCATAGACTGAATATGGTTAAAACGCTGACGCGCAACACGCAAGAAGGCAGCAGGTTCAGTACCATCAGGCAGCTGACTACCGCTTTGAGTATAAGCAGTACCAAACGGCGCGTTATTTACCGGAGCAGAACCAAATGGGGCATTATTGCCAGGTGTTTGACCACCGACATTCTGACCAAAGATATTGGTACTATCACCACCGCGAGGTGCAGCAGGTGCTTGACCAAATGGTGCTGACGAACCAGCACCACTGTTTGGAGCGAATGGATTGCTAGAAGTTACTTTTTTTTTGCGCCCATTTTACGGAAAATGAAGAAGGCAACAGCTGCAGCAAGTAAGATCCAGATCCAGCCTGGGATACCACCTTGTTCTTCTTCTTGAACAGCTTCAACTTGTGCTTGAGATGCCGCGTTGTCATCTGCCAAAGCATTCGCTGCGACGGCACCAATTGCAGCACCCGCTACACCCGCAGCAACCATACCACCCACACCAGGGCCAGATTTTTGCTGAGTTGCTGCACCTGCAGTCGGAGCCTGTTGTACAGGAGCTGCCTGACGGGGTTGCTGATAAGTCTGAGTCGGCGCAGCAGAACGTTGCATACCATGGCTTTTACCACCACCGGCACGTTTTGCTTCAGCAGCTAGAGGCGCAACCAGTAGTGCTGCAGTCAAGAAACCCGCGATCAAACCGCGCTGTCGAACTTCCATTCAGTTTTCCTATGTAAAAAATATATTTGAACACTCTATTTATATAGGCTTTACATGGAATTTCAATCAAAAAACTGTATTTTTTTACCGAAATTCCAAACTGAGTGCTACAAATTGAATCCTACAGTTCATCACTTAAAGTCATGGCTTCACTGAGGGCTTCATGCAGACGGGCAACCGCAATAAAGCGTACGCCCGGAATTTCTTTCTGCGGGGCATTGGCACGCGGCAGGATAATATATTTAAAACCATGCTTGATGGCTTCTTTGAGACGTTCCTGACCATTGGGTACCGGACGGATTTCTCCTGATAGACCAACTTCACCAAACACAGCCAGTTGCTGCGGCAGAGCTTTACCACGGATACTCGATGCACAGGCAAGTAGAACTGCCAGATCAGAACCCGTTTCGGTAATCTTTAAACCACCGACGATATTGACATAGACATCCTGACCAGAGGTTTGTACGCCGCCATGACGATGCATTACGGCTAACAGCATATTCAGACGGTTTTGTTCCAGACCTAACGCTACACGACGCGGTTGACCATGCGCATCATCGACCAGTGCCTGAACTTCAACCAGCAATGGACGTGTACCTTCGCGGCTGATCATCACAATTGAACCGGGTATGGCTTCATCATAACGACTCAGAAAAATGGCAGACGGGTTAGAGACTTCACGCAAGCCCTTATCGGTCATGCCGAATACCCCCAGCTCATTCACCGCACCAAATCGGTTTTTTACTGCACGGATCATACGGTAACGCGAATCCGACTGACCTTCAAAATATAGAACACAGTCCACCATATGTTCCAGCACACGCGGACCTGCGAGTGCACCTTCTTTGGTGACGTGACCGACAATAAACAGGGCAGTTCCGCTATTTTTGGCAAAACGGGTCAGGAGCGCTGCTGATTCACGAATCTGTGATACGCCACCCGGTGCAGACTGCAAGGTTTCAGTATAAAGCGTTTGAATCGAGTCAAGGATTGCAACCGCTGGTCGTTCCTGTGCCAGTACTTCACAAATGCGTTCCACACAGGTTTCTGCCATGACTTTAAGATGTTCAGTTGGCAAGTCCAGACGCTGAGCGCGTAATGCCACCTGAGATAAAGATTCTTCACCTGTCACATAGAGTGCTGAACTGTTACCCGCGGCCATATGTGTGGCAGTTTGTAGCAGAATAGTCGATTTACCAATCCCTGGATCACCACCAATCAACACAACGGAACCTGTCACCAGACCACCACCCAGAACCCGGTCGAATTCTCCAATTCCGGTCGGCATGCGACTTTCATGTGAAACGGAAACTTTATTAAGCGTGGTAATCGCAGCGGCCTGACCAGCATAGCCGCCAATTTTAGGCTGGGCACGATGAGTCACCGCAGGTGCAATGTTGACTTCCAGCAAGCTGTTCCACTCACCACATTCAGCGCACTGACCAGACCATTTAGGATGGTCTGCACCACATTGCTCACAACGATAGACACTTTTTGCTTTAGCCATAGTTTCCGAAAAACAAGATTGGGAATAGGGCTACAGCATAGCGGTGAATGCCACTGAAAACCAAGATCTTCGCCTGAAAAATTCGCTGTTTTACGTCAGCGTGTGACGTATCTGCATCTGCTACTCTACATGAGCATCAAATACACCCTATAATGACCTTAATCATCACGGGAACAGGAAGCCGGACATGCTACAACATATTGATGCAATCGCACGTGAAAAAGACCGTGATGTATTATTTGTACATTTTGAAAATTATGAACATGAAAATGCAGATGCTGACTCCTATCACCTGCGCCAGAATCTGATGGAGTGGCTGGAGCAACGCCAAATTGCTTTTGCACCATGTATGGGGATTGAACAACCCGGTGTGATTGAAAGCTATTCAGGTGATCTTTATATCGATGTGCCATTTGATGAAGCCAACCCAATCTATCAAATGCTGAGTGACCATCTGGAAGATAGCGAAGGGGAAATGAAAATTCCTGGCGTACTATTTTTTGTCTTATCTTTGGAAACTGCGCTTGAGATTGAAGCAGATCGTGAGGAATTTCTGAATCTTAATCAAAATCATGATGACGATGAATTTTCAGGTCGTCTGAACTGATTTCGTTTAGAACACTGGGACCGTAAAAAAAGCCACTTTTACAGTGGCTTTTTTCTTTAGGGCTTTGGATTATATTAATAAAGCTCACCAGACTTGCGTCGGGCAATAAAGTCTTTCGATTCTTTGGCAATCACACCTGAAAGCAGTAACAAGCCGATCAAGTTTGGAATCGCCATCAGACCGTTGAAAGTATCGGCAAACAGCCAGACCAGATCTAGTGTAGCTATACAGCCAATGAATACGGTCGCAATGTAAATAATGCGGTAAGGCAGAACAAACTTTTCACCGAGCAGGTAAGTCGCACATTTTTCGCCGTAGTAGCTCCAGCCCAGAATAGTGGAGTAGGCAAAGAAGATAATGCCGAAAGTCACGACCCAACCACCAACGCCCGGTAACAGTTTGTCGAATACACCGATGGTCAGTACCGCACCAGTTTGACCACCAAAATCATTGCCCGCCATGATAAAGCCCATCACCAGCACAATACCGGTAATCGAACAGACAATAATGGTATCAATAAAAGTACCTGTCATCGATACCAGACCCTGACGAGCCGGGTGATCCGTTTTTGCTGCAGCGGCGGCAATCGGTGCTGAACCCATACCGGCTTCATTCGAGAATACACCACGTGCCACACCGTAGCGAATCGCTGCACCAATAGCGCCACCAACTGCTGCTTCACCGGTGAATGCATAGGTAAAGATCATTTTCAGGGCAGGACCAACCAGCTCCAGATTGTTAAAAATAATGATCAGACCGCCCGCGACATAACCAATCGCCATGATCGGTACAATAAAGGAAGAAGCTCTGGCAATGGATTTAATCCCGCCCAGAATCACCAGTGCAGAAAAGGCTGTGATGATCACGCCTGTAATCCAGGTTTCCAGACCAAAACCATTTTCAACGGCCAGTGCTACAGTATTAGACTGTACCGAGCTGCCGATCCCGAAAGAGGCAACAGCACCAAAAAATGCGAAAATTAAGGCTAGCCATTTCCATTTCAGGCCGCGTTCGATGTAATACATCGGACCGCCAGACATTTCACCTTTCTCATTTTTTACCCGGTATTTTACCGCCAGAACGCCTTCGCCATATTTGGTCGCCATACCGAACAGGGCAGTCATCCACATCCAGAAAACTGCACCTGGGCCACCCAAGACACAGGCAGTTGCCACGCCTGCAATATTACCGGTACCAATGGTGGCAGAAAGGGCGGTCATGAGTGAGCTAAACTGGGAAATATCGCCTTCGTGGGAAGGGTGTTTGCCAAAAACCTGTTTAAAGGCCAGTGGCAACATACGGAATTGCCAGAAAAGTAATCGGAAAGTAAGGAATACACCAGTACCGACAATCAGTACCAGCATATATGGACCCCAGACCCAACCACTGAGGGTTTCCATGATGCTTTGTAAATTTTGCATAAAGTTCTTCTTATTCGTCCTGAGTATCAGTTTAAAGTTCACTTAATTTTAATCAAGCAAATGACATGCCAGACGTGCTCATCCTCAGCACTATTCACGACATTTTTATAGGTTTATTTTTTACACAGTTTCGGAACTTTTACAACAAATATGCAGGAAATTTATCCGGAGCTTCTACGACTAAAGAGAACCTATTCGTTATATAAGAAAAATAAATTAACTTTTAAGATTAAGTGGAAAATACAAATGATGCGAATTTTCTTTTTGTATTCCCCCTTTTTTGCGTTAATTTGTCGCGATTAGACATCGAAGTTGAAAAATAATGTCAGGTCATCATACTGGTTCGCCGTCCGAAAACGGCGAGCTGCAGCGTAGTTTATCCAATCGACACCTGCAGCTGATTGCGATTGGAGGTGCTATTGGTACCGGCCTGTTTATGGGCTCAGGTAAAACCATTAGTCTGGCAGGGCCTTCGATTCTGGTGATCTATATGATCATCGGTTTCATGGTATTTCTCGTGATGCGTGCATTGGGCGAGTTATTACTGTCAAATTTACAATATAAGTCATTTATCGACTTCTCTACGGATCTGATCGGACCATGGGCGGGCTATTTTGTCGGCTGGACCTACTGGTTATGCTGGATTACGATCGGAATTGCCGACCTGTCTGCGATTATTTATTATTTACAGTTTTTTAATAATGGTCTCCCATTTACCCCGGGCGAAGGGGTATTAATCAGTATCGCCTCTATTGTCTTTATCATGGGGCTGAATCTGGCCACCGTGAAGCTCTTTGGTGAAATGGAATTCTGGTTCGCCCTGATCAAAATTATTGCGATTGTAGTACTGATTGCGGTTGGTCTGTGGATGATTTTCACCGGCTTTACCAATGATGCCGGTACGGTTGCATCCTTTGCGCACATTTGGGATCATGGTGGTTTGTTCCCGACGGGTGCTATGGGTTTCTTGGCTGGTTTCCAGATTGCAATTTTCGCCTTTGTGGGTGTTGAGCTTGTAGGCACCACGGCTGCGGAAACCAAAGACCCGGAGCGTAACCTGCCAAAAGCGGTGAACTCGATTCCGATCCGTATCATTATTTTCTATGTACTTGCTCTAGTCATTGTAATGTCTGTGACGCCATGGGATCAGATTAATCCAAGTGTTTCTCCGTTCGTGAATCTGTTTAGCCAAGCCGGTATTGCAGCTGCTGCGATCATCATGAATCTGGTGGTGCTGTCATCCGTAATGTCTTCGATGAACAGCGGTGTGTTTTCGACCAGCCGTATGCTATTCGGTCTGTCGCGTGAAGAACAGGCACCGAAAGCTTTCGGTCGTTTGAACCCTCGTGCTGTACCTGCCAATGCCCTGTATTTCTCTGCAGTCTGCTTATTATTAGGCGCGGCATTACAGTATTTTGTACCGAATACTGTTGAAGCCTTTACATTGGCGACAACATTATCAACCATCCTGTTTATCTGTGTATGGCTGATGATTATCTGGAGTTACATGATTTATTACCGTACCCGTCCAGAGCTACATGCCAAATCAGTATTCAAGCTACCAGGTGGCTTGGTGACTTGCTGGATCGTGATTATTTTCTTTGTCGGCATGATTGGTGTGCTGGCATTAGAAGATGATACTCGCCGTGCCTTGATGGTCAGTCCGATTTGGTTTGTTCTACTGATTTTGGGCTATTTAGGCTTCTATAAACAGAAACATAAATAATCCATATCAATAAAAACGTCAGCGATCTGCTGGCGTTTTTTTTTGTCTAAAGATACTCTCTAGCGTTTAACGCTTTGGTCATGGCGAATGATCGCGTTATACTTCATCGAAACTATTCAATTAGGTGGTCAGATGCGCCAAGTCATTTGCTACATCAGTATCTTAGCAGCAGGTCTTGCTCTTGCAGGTTGTGGTCAGTCAGGTGCCTTGCACTTGCCAAATGATCCGGATTACGACAAGCGTGCCAAGTATCTGCTCTATAAAAATACCGAAGCTGAGTCTAAAACTTCCGATGAAGAACGAGATGCCCCTGTGCAACAACAGTTTGCTGCGCCCGAAACATCAGATTCAACCATTACACCTTAACGCTTTCAACGAAAGGATACCTTCATGAGTTTCACCCGTATTAATGGGGTATTGCATGCCGAGCAATGTTCACTGCAACAGCTGGCAGAGCAATTTGGCACACCACTCTATGTTTATTCAAAAGCGACTTTTGAAAAGCATTATCTGGACATGGATCGTGCATTTGACTTTATTGATCACCAAATCTGTTTTGCCGTGAAGTCAAACTCCAATCTTGCGGTATTGAATGTATTGGCAAAACAAGGGGCAGGTTTTGACATCGTCACGGGCGGAGAGCTGGCACGTGTACTGAAAGCGGGTGGTGAACCTTCTAAAATCGTATTTTCGGGTCTAGGTAAATCAGAAGCAGACATCAAGAAAGCGCTAGAAGTTGGTATTGCCTGCTTTAACGTAGAATCTTATGCCGAGCTGGATCGTATTCAGAAAGTTGCGGCAGAACTGGGTTTAAAAGCACCGATCTCACTGCGTGTGAATCCAGATGTAGATGCGAAAACTCATCCCTACATTTCAACGGGTCTGAAAGAAAATAAATTCGGCATTCCATCGGATAGCGTATTTGAAACTTATCAGTATGCAGCATCTTTAGCCAACTTGGATGTCGTTGGAATTGACTGCCATATCGGTTCACAGCTGACTGAAACCCAGCCTTTTGTAGATGCGCTGGATCGTGTCATCGTGATGGTCGACCAGTTAAAAGAGATGGGGATCCACCTTAAACACATCGATATCGGTGGTGGTTTAGGGGTGACTTATAAAGATGAGACACCGCCATCTGTTCAAGAATATGCCAATGCGTTGCGTCCGGCTTTAGAAAAGCTGGGCCTGAAAGTCTATATGGAACCGGGCCGTAGTATTTCTGCCAATGCAGGTGTGCTACTGACCAAAGTGGATCTGCTGAAGCCGACCAGCCACCGCAATTTCGCGATCATTGATGCAGCGATGAATGACCTGATTCGTCCAGCTTTGTATGAAGCATGGATGGACATTCAGTCTGTGACACCGCGTAATGATGTCGAGACGAAAGAATGGGATGTGGTGGGTGCAATCTGTGAAACTGGCGATTTCCTCGGTAAAGAGCGTGAGCTTGCGATCAAGGAAAATGATGTGCTGGCAGTACTTGGTGCTGGTGCTTATGGTTTTGTGATGAGCTCGAATTACAATAGCCGTGGCCGTGCTGCTGAAGTGATGGTTGATGGTGATCAAGGACATTTGATTCGCGAACGCGAAACGATTGAATCATTGTGGGAACGTGAGCGTTTATTGCGTTAAGGAGACAGAATAATGTTACTTGAATTTACCAAGATGCATGGTCTGGGCAATGACTTTATGGTGGTTGACCTGATCAGCCAGCGTGCTTATCTGGATACCCTGACTATTCAGCGTCTGGCAAATCGCAATTTTGGCATTGGATTTGATCAGTTACTGATTGTAGAACCACCTGATGTAGCGAGTGCTGATTTTAAATACCGTATTTTCAATGCCGATGGTTCTGAAGTAGAACAATGCGGCAATGGCGTGCGCTGTTTTGCCCGTTTTGTGCATGAGCGTCAGCTGACGACGAAAACTAAAATCAAAGTACAGACCAAATCTGGCATTGTGGAACCTGAATTGGGCGCCAATGGTTGGGTGCGCGTCAATATGGGCTATCCAAAATTCTTGCCTCAAGAAATTCCATTCCTGGCCGATGAACCGGATAATCTGTATGACATCGATCTGGCAGAGGGTGAAAAACTGACGATTGATGTAGTGAACATGGGTAATCCTCATGCGGTAACGGTCGTACCGGATGTGATTAATGCAGATGTAGCCCGTATTGGTCCACAAGTAGAATCGCATGCGCGTTTCCCGGCACGCGTCAATGCAGGCTTTATGCAGATCATTGATGAAAAGCATGCGCGTTTACGCGTATATGAGCGTGGTGTAGGTGAAACACTGGCATGCGGTACGGGTGCTTGCGCAGCCGCAGTATCTGGTATGCGCCGTGGTCTACTTGCCAACAATGTCGAAATTGAACTGGCGGGCGGCAAGTTGCAGATTGAATGGGTCGAGGGGGATGTAGTCTGGATGACTGGTCCAACCGCAACTGTTTATGAAGGTCGCTTAGACTTACGTTATTTCCAAGCTTAATTTAAAAAGCCCTGAAGAGTCAGGGCTTTTTTATATAGGCCGAATAAATTATTTTTGTATTATTTGATAGACTGATGTTTGTCAGGTTCAAACAGCCAAGGAGGATAGAATGCAGCTTGATCCACAGCAATTGTTATCCATATGGCTCAAAGAACGTGAAATCCAGAACCAGTCCAAACATACTTTGCAGGCCTATGAGCGTGATGTTTCCGACTTTCTGAATTTTTGTCAGCGTCATGCTTTAGCACTCGGAGATATTGAATCAACAGATTTACGCCAGTTTATGGCGGAAAAAGTTGAACAACAGGGCCTAAGTTCCAGCAGTCTGCAGCGGCTACTTTCAGCAATTCGCCAGTTTATGAAATGGGCTGAACAGGCACAGCATGTCAGTTTTAATCCGGCAGATGATTTTCAGCTGAAAAGACAATCCAGACCTTTGCCCGGTATGGTTGATATTGAAACCATTCATCAGATTCTGGATCAGCCTGAACCTGAAGGTGAGGTGCAGCAGCAGATGTGGAAACGCGATAAGACAATTCTGGAACTGCTTTATTCCAGTGGGCTACGTCTGGCTGAAATACAAGGCCTCAGAATTAAAGATATTGACTTCAACCGTCAGCTGCTTCGCATTACGGGTAAGGGGAATAAAACCCGTATTGTGCCATTTGGTTCCAAAGCCAAAGACAGTGTCATGGCGTGGTTACAGATTTATCCTCTATGGCATGGTGATTTTGTGCCAGAAGCACATGTCTTTATCACTCAGAAGGGTAATCCGCTAGGGGCAAGGCAGATTGAAAATCGGGTCAAGCTTCAGGCGCAGCGTGCAGACGTCAATGTGGATCTGCATCCGCATTTGTTAAGACATTGTTTTGCGAGTCACATGTTATCCAATAGCCGGGACTTACGAGCCGTGCAGGAAATGCTGGGACATAGTAATCTGACTACAACCCAAATTTATACGCATGTCGATTTTGATCATCTGGCGCAGATTTATGATCAGGCGCATCCACGGGCACAACATAAACCTGAAAATCTTAAATAATCATTATTAAAAATATAAGTTGGCATAAAAATTTCATAAAGAATATTTATGCTGAGAGAAATAGAATGACCATGCAGATTATTTCACTATGGTCTTATTCGCGAAAAGCTAAAATTCAGGTATAACAAAAGAACAGAATTTAAGCTGAAAAACAGGGTATGGCTGAAAAGAATTCAGCCTGACAGGACTGGAAGTATATGGGCACAGAAATTATTGTAGATATACAACAAAAATATGATCGGTTAAGCGAAGCACAAAAAGAAATTTTTGCAGGTTATGGTCTGCGCCAGATCAAACATTTTGTGGAAATCAGTCTGCCAAATATTGAAGCATCGTTACCTGAAGGTGCTCATGTGCAGGGAATTAATACAGATGGTAAGGTTCAAGCCTATAATCCTGATAGCCATGAATACTATATCTGGATTTCAGACTTGCAATGGCAAGCGACTACTCGTGCGACCCAGGCAGTGGACTTAAAAGAAGATGCCATCGAAATCTGGAAGATCTTTGATTTAAAATCTTATGAACTGATTGACCTCAGTCATGTGCACCGTGACTTTCTGGACAGTCGTGTTTAAAACTGATCTTCAGTAAAAAAGGACGATATCAATCGTCCTTTTTATTTGGCCAATATTAAAGATCATCTAAAGGTAGTTGAAAACTCTGCTTGATAATCTGACTCGGTAAATCGGTTTTGACACTGGTAATCCCATTCTTTTTAGTTAAATGCGTAGACTGGAATTTACGATAACTTTCCAGATCGGGCACCACTACTTTGAGCATCGCATCACATTCACCCAAAATGATATAGCACTCCATCACTTGGGGCAGTTCCTTCATGGCTTCAATAAAGGTGTCAATCGTTTCAGCATCCTGACCCACTAGCCAGATACGAGAAAATAAAATCAGCTGGAAACCAATCTTCTGCTGGTCCACGATCGTGGTATAGCTCTGGATTACCCCCGCATCTTCAAGCAGTTTTACCCGACGCAAACACGAAGAAGGCGAAAGGCCAATTTCACGTGCCAGATCGTTATTCTGAATCCGGCCATTGGCTTGTAAGTGTTGAATGATATTTTTGTCAATACGATCGAGTTTTACTCGAATAGACTTGGAAGATATCTTCATAAAATAGAATAATATTCTAAAAATAATGCATATTATAAAATAAATTGAAAGCCTATTTTGTAAAAAATCGCAGATACTAATTTCACTTTCCGACATGTACAGAGGAACAAGGAAATGTCTGTATTTGCACTTTTTGCACTGACTGTGCTTCCCCTTATTTTTACACCGGGACCAGATATGCTATTTATCCTGTCTCAAGTGATGGGTAAAGATGCAAAAGCAGGCATGATGGCGACTATTGGGGTATGTTGCGGTTATCTGGTGCATTCGATTCTGGTGGCGTTAGGAATTGCAGCAATTATTGTGTCTTTTCCAGTGCTGTTTGAAACCATTCGCTGGTTAGGAATTGCTTATCTGTTATTTCTGGCATTTAGTCTGGTGAAATCGGTATTCAGCAAAAATACGTTGATCATTGAAAAGAAATCATCCAGCAATCCGGTACAAAAAGGCTTCATTACTGCGTTACTGAATCCGAAAGGCATGCTGATTTACTTTGCAATCCTGCCGCAGTTTATAGATAAAAGTGGGAATACGGTGAGCCAGGGTTTGATTCTGTCTTTTATCTTTATTGCCATGATCTTTGTGGTGTATTGTGCTTTAAGCCTTTTATTTGCTCGACTTACCCGTTCGGCTCAGATTGATGAACGTAAGCAAAAGTGGATTGATGGGACTTCAGGTGGTTTATTGGCACTCGCTGCTTCATGGCTAATCATTAATTAATGAGCTATAAAATTCACCAATGTTCATCAAATAAGTCATACATTCGTTTTAAAAATTTAAAAGCACGTGATCACAGCGTGCTTTTTTAATATATTTCCTTATAAAAATTATTTTCTGCTATTTCATTGATCTATTTATAAGTAAGAGGGAATTTTGACCAAATCTGGAAGAATGAATCGAACCCATCACCATATGTCAGAAATGACAGATTTAGATAGGAGTAATTTGTATTCTTTATAATAATAGTGACAAGAAATGAAATTAAATTTTATAAAATAGATCAAATCTTTTGATGTGCATAATCAAATAAAAAGATACTAAAAATCAATAGTTAAATTTTAAATAAAATGATGAGAATTTTTTCTGTATAAATGTCAAATCTTGAAATGTGAACGCGACGTTCAAGGAAAATTACGCATTTTTACACCCTATTGGTGAATTGTGACTTGACCGAAATGCCGAACGCATTGCAAGATAGGGCACCTAAAAAAATTTAAGTGAAGAGTTATTATAACTTTTCTAAATATTTACATTTGCTAAAACAGCCGAGGATTACATGAAGGCTCTTGTTGCTGTAAAACGTGTGGTTGATGCCAACGTTAAGGTTCGCGTTAAGCCGGACAACAGTGGTGTTGACTTAACAAACGTTAAAATGTCAATTAACCCATTCTGTGAAATCGCAGTGGAAGAAGCGGTTCGTTTAAAAGAAAAAGGAACTGTTTCAGAAATCGTTGTTGTTTCTATTGGTCCTAAAGAAGCTCAAGAACAAATCCGTTCTTCTATGGCTCTTGGTGCTGACCGCGGTATCCTGGTTGAAGCTGATGACAGCCAATTAGGTGCGTTAGAAGTAGCGAAGATTCTTAAAGGTGTTGTTGAAGCTGAACAACCACAATTGATCCTTCTTGGTAAGCAAGCAATTGATGACGACTCTAACCAGGTTGGTCAGATGCTTGGTGCACTTCTAGGTGCAGGCCAGGGTACTTTTGCTTCTGAAGTGAAAGTTGAAGGCGACAAAGTACAAGTGACTCGTGAAATCGACGGTGGTTTACAAACTGTTGAATTGAACTTGCCAGCAATCATTACCACTGACTTACGTTTGAACGAGCCACGTTATGCTGCTCTTCCAAACATCATGAAAGCGCGTAAAAAACCGCTGGATACCAAGTCACCTGCAGATTTCGGTGTAACCACTACAACTAAACTGAAAACAGTAAAAGTTGAATCTCCTGCAGAGCGTAAAGCTGGTGTACAAGTGAAGTCTGTAGACGAGCTTGTAGAAAAATTGAAAAACGAAGCGAAAGTGATCTAATACAGAAGGATAAAAATCATGAGTATTTTAGTTATCGCTGAGCACGACAACAAAGCATTAAACGCTGCTACTTTAAACGTTGTTGCTGCGGCGCAAAAAATCGGTGGTGATATCACTGTATTGGTTGCTGGTTCTGGCGCTCAAGCAGTTGCTGACCAAGCGGCTAAAGTTGCTGGCGTAAGCAAAGTATTGCTTGCAGATGATGCTGCTTATGCAAACCAGTTGGCTGAAAACGTAGCGAAACTGGTTGCTGAATTGGGCAAAGGCTATAGTCATATTCTTGCTGCTTCTACCACGACTGGTAAAAACATCCTGCCACGTGCAGCTGCATTACTAGACGTAAGCATGATCACAGACATCATTGCTGTTGATTCTGCAAACACATTCAAACGTCCGATCTATGCAGGTAACGCGATTGCAACTGTAGAATCTTCTGAATCAGTTGTTGTTGCAACTGTTCGTGGTACTGCATTCGATCCAGTTGCTGCTGAAGGTGGTTCTGCTGCTGTTGAAGCTGCTACAGCGACTGGTGATGCTGGTATTTCTAAGTTCATTAACGAAGAAATCGTTAAATCTGAACGTCCAGAATTAACAGCTGCTCGTATCGTTGTTTCTGGTGGTCGTGGTGTTGGTTCTGGTGAGAACTATCACAAAATCCTTGATCCACTTGCAGACAAACTGGGTGCAGCTCAAGGTGCATCTCGTGCAGCTGTTGACGCAGGCTTCGTTCCTAACGATATGCAGGTTGGTCAAACTGGTAAGATCGTTGCGCCTGACCTGTACATCGCTGTAGGTATCTCTGGTGCGATCCAGCATTTGGCAGGTATGAAAGAGTCTAAAGTGATCGTTGCGATCAACAAGGACGAAGAAGCACCAATCAATGCAGTCGCTGACTATTGGTTAGTAGGTGACTTGAACACTGTTATTCCAGAATTAGTATCTAAAATCTAATTCCTGAATACAGTTTAAAAAAACGCTTTTGTGCAAGCAGTTTAAGCAATGCTTAACTGCGATGTGCAGGAGCGTTTTTTTATGTGCTAAAGCTGTTCTTTAATATTATAAAAAATCAAAATCACTCGATATTTATTTTGTTATTTTAAGTCCTTGTATTTTGCAAATAATAATGAAAATTTAAGCATTTCTTAAGATGAGTGTGCATCTGAATATTCAGATTTATGATACTATTTGCCATCCATTTTTAAGCTTAACTTACACAAAACATTTTTTGTTAAGTTGGGAGTTGTAATCTTGCTGATTGATACGCGTGTATCTTGGTCTGTTCTGATCCTTGCTGTTCTGTGTCTAATTTTTCCATTTTTAGCTGATCTGCAGTTTCCACTTTTAGGTGGTGCTGTTGTACGTGGCGTGGAAAATATTCAAGCGTTACTTTTATTGATATTTGCTGTATTTAGCTATTTTTACATGCAACCGATGCATCTTCCTGATGGTAAAAAGTATTTTTGGATCTGGGCTGTGCTGTGGTGGTTACTTTTGTTTGGACGTAGCACCAGCTGGGGACGTGACTATTTCCCGGAAGTGCCAAAAATCTATTTCCGTGGTATTTCGGTTCTTGTGATTGCACCCGTGGTGTTTATGCTGTTTTTAGCACCTTTGCGTCAAGAAATTGCTTATAAGTTTAAGCATGTATCACTTCCAATTTGGGCACTAATATTAGCCTTCATTGGCTTGCTGATGTCAGATGGCATTGGACATAATCGGTTTTTTATTCATTTTATTTTTACAGATTTTATCTATAAAGATTTGATGGAAGAACTATACGAATTTCCGCTTATTATCGGCTTATTCCTGGTCGCTTATCCATTAATGAAGCAAGATTGTGCTGTGACATAATCAACTAGTCAGGTCATAGCTGAAGATGATTTGTCCGATATAGATTCTAAACTTCATATTTAAGTGACTTGCTTTTTTAAAGAAAAAAATGAACCTCTGCAAGCAGAGGTTTTTTAATATCAAAATATTGTGAAGTGATTAAAATTTCTACTAAAAATCCTTTGGATAGTTGGGGCTGAAACGGCTTAATTTAGCCTGATTTATGCTATACTGTCCGACTGAATTTTAAATATTGGTTCAGCGTTTTTTGAACCAATTTATAGCTGGATTTACGACATATAAATACAGGTCAAACAGGGCCTGTAGAATAAGGAGTATGCATGAGCGTATCGGAAATTAGACCGATTGCCATTGAGGATGAACTTAAAAGCTCATATCTCGATTATGCGATGAGCGTGATTGTGTCACGTGCATTGCCAGATGTACGAGATGGTTTAAAACCGGTTCATCGTCGTGTGCTTTTCGCAATGCACGAATTAGGCAATGACTATAACAAAGCATATAAAAAATCTGCACGTGTAGTCGGTGACGTAATCGGTAAATATCACCCGCATGGTGATTCTGCCGTTTATGAAACGATTGTCCGTATGGCACAAGACTTTAGCTTGCGTTACCAGTTGGTTGATGGCCAGGGTAACTTCGGTTCTGTCGATGGTGATAGTGCAGCGGCAATGCGTTATACCGAAGTACGTATGCGTAAGCTGACCCATGAGCTCCTTGCTGATCTTGAAAAAGATACAGTGGAATGGGAAGACAACTACGACGGTTCTGAGCGCATTCCACAAGTCATGCCGACGCGTATTCCTAACCTGTTGATTAATGGTGTTGCTGGTATTGCCGTAGGTATGGCGACCAATATGGCACCGCATAACATGACTGAAGTCATCAATGCGTGTTTAGCCTATGCCAATGATCCGAATATCAGCATTGAAGGGCTGATGGAACATATTTCGGGTCCAGATTTTCCTACTGGCGGTATTATTTACGGTAAATCGGGTATTGTAGATGCCTACCGTACCGGTAAAGGCCGTTTGCATATCCGTGGTAAATACCACATCGAAGAAGATGCCAAAACTGGCCGTAGCACGATTGTATTCACTGAAATTCCTTATCAGGTCAACAAAGCGAAAACCATTGAGCGTATTGCTGAGCTGGTGAAAGAGAAAAAACTCGAAGGGATTTCTGAACTTCGTGACGAATCTGATAAAGAAGGGATGCGTATTGCGATTGACCTGAAGCGTGGTGAAAACGCTGAAGTGATCGTGAATAACCTGTTCCAGAATACCCAGTTAGA
Organism: Acinetobacter sp. HA; assembly: GCF_000264725.1. Lineage (NCBI taxonomy): Bacteria > Pseudomonadati > Pseudomonadota > Gammaproteobacteria > Moraxellales > Moraxellaceae > Acinetobacter > Acinetobacter sp. HA. The sequence continues at coordinate 36,362 of NZ_AJXD01000003.1, forward strand.
AAACTCATTCAGCATCAACATGGTTTGTCTGGACAATGGACAACCGAAGCTGATGAACCTGAAAGACATCATTGCGGCATTTATCCGTCACCGTCAGGAAGTCGTGACACGTCGTACCATGTTTGAGTTACGCAAAGCACGTGAACGTGGTCATATCCTGGAAGGTTTGACAGTTGCGCTTGCAAATATCGATCAGATTATTGAAACCATCAAAACTTCTGCAAACCCGGCTGAGGCGCGTGAGCGTTTACAAGCGGGCGAGTGGGCAGCAGGCGGTGTAGCAGCATTACTTGAAAAAGCAGGCGCGGTTTCTGTACGTCCTGACGAAATTGAAGGTGAAGATCCTAGCCGTCCATTCGGTATTGATGGCGATATCTATCGTTTATCACCGACCCAAGTGAATGCGATCATGGAACTGCGTTTGCATCGACTGACTGGTCTTGAACAAGATAAGCTGCAAGCTGAATATTCTGAAATTCTTGCGCAAATTGCTGAATATACTGCCATCTTGAATGACTTTAATTTATTGATGAATGTCATTCGTGAAGAGCTTGCACTGATTCTTCAGCAGTATGGTGATGCACGTAAGACCGATATCGTTGAATCACGTATCGACTTTTCTCGTGAAGATTTGATTCCTGAAGAGCAAATGGTGCTGACAGTTTCAAAAACTGGTTATGCAAAAACTCAACCATTGTCTGACTACGCGGCTCAGCGTCGTGGCGGCCGTGGTAAGTCTGCAACCAGCATGAAAGAAGACGATTATATCCAGCATATGGTGGTTACTTCGAACCATGCAACCGTGCTTTGCTTCACCAATGTCGGTAAGGTTTACCGTTTGAAAGTCTACGAAGTACCACAAGCCTCTCGTGGTGCCAAAGGTCGTCCAATGGTGAACTTGCTGCCCCTAGATGACAACGAAACCATTACTGCTATCTTGCCAGTGATTGATGCACCGAAGAAATTCAAAGAACGTTTGGCAGACTTTAAAGCATTTGTAAAAGCCAATGCTGCCCAGCTGCAAAGCAACGAAGTGATCAACAGTCACTTTGCTGCACTAGAAGCTGCACTTGCTGAATCTGAAGAGGGTGCAGATGACATTTCTGATGCACTGCGTGTTCAGTTGAAAGAATTGGGCTTAGCGCTTTCAACCACTGATCTTGATGACGACATCATCAATGACTTTGCTCAGCAAGCTGAAGCCGTTCGCAAGAATTTCTATGTGTTTATGGCAACCGAGTACGGTACGATTAAGCGTGTAGAACTGGAACAGTTCTCGAATGTTCGTTCAAACGGTTTGCGTGCGATTGAACTGAATGGCGATGACACCTTAATTGGTGTTGCGATTACTGACGGTGAACAGCAAATCATGTTGTTCTCGAACGAAGGTAAAGCCATTCGCTTTGCAGAAACAGACGTACGCTCAATGGGTCGTTCAGCCAAAGGTGTACGCGGTATGCGTGTGACCATCGGTGCTTCGCAAGTTGAAGATACAGAAGATGCAGAGGTTGAATCTGATGATGAAGATGCAACTGAAGCGAATTTCATTAGCCGTATCGTATCTCTGGTTGTCGTACCTGAAACGGGTGAAGTACTGTGTGCCTCTGCAAATGGCTATGGTAAACGTACGCCTGTAGATGACTTCCCAACCAAAAAACGTGGCGGTAAGGGCGTGATTGCGATCAAGACCTCTGAACGTAACGGTGAGCTAGTGGGTGCAGTGGCAATTGATGCATCTAAAGAGTTGATGCTGATTTCTGATGGCGGTACTTTGGTTCGTACCCGTGCATCTGAAGTGGCACAAACTGGCCGTAATGCACAAGGTGTTCGTCTGATCCGTCTGGCTGAAGATGAAAAACTGGTTGGTGTAGAAGCGATTGAAGCCGTTGAAGATGAAGAATTGGATGTATTGGAAGAAACAGAAGTTTCTGAAGATCATCTGGCTGAAACTCCTGAGGCTGTAGATGCAGCGCAAAATGGCGAAAATACAGCAGAAGACTAAGCCTTCAATTCTTATAAAAAGGGCGCTTCGGCGTCCTTTTTTACAGACTTTACTGGAAATGACCATGATGAAAACTAAATTGATGTCACTTGCTGGGCTAGCTCTTCTTGCCGGCTGTAGCACTACTGAGCAGGTAGCAGATCCAAGTACAGCCCAAGCCCAGGCAGCAGAAATTGCCTATAACGACTTGCGTGATGGTAAATATGAAGAATTTTTAAGTTATCTGGATCCGAAATTACAGCAGTATTTTCAGGAAAATCAGAAAACCATGAAGAAGTTTTCGCATTCCATTCCTGAAGGTGAGTATAAATCTAAGACTTTGATGGTTAAAACTTTTGTTGAAAAATCAGGTCAACCAAGTGAATACAAGGTCAGCTATGAAATCGCTTATCCAAACAATCTGGTGCAATACGATGTCAGCTTTGACAAGCCCAACGGCAGCAGCAAAATCCAGAACTTTTATATCCGCGTATATGGGGAATAAGCTTTTAGCTTAACAGGGTTCAAGCTTATTTAATGCGTGAGCATAGGCGATAATAGCCTAAGCTAAAGCAAAAAATTCCAACAACCAGCAGATAGGCGAGTTTCCCTAAAATCATGCTGGTCGGTACGCCCATCTGATTCAGTTGAATAAACATCTGTACGATCTGTGTGGAAGGCAAGGCCTGTCCAAACATTTGCATCCAGACGGGCATCGCGGCATGCGGCCAGGCGACTCCGGACAGCATAAATAAGGGAATTGAGGTAAAGACAATAACATGTCCGGCACGCTCTGGCATATCCAGAAAACTGGCGAACAGGGTCGTGATGCCGATCATGCAGAATACAAAAACCGGAACAGCCAGCAGCATGCCCCAGAAATTCCCGCCACGTGGATAGTCAAACAACCAGAAGGTGAAACCAAACAGGTAGTAGCACCCCAGACAGCCAATGGTCAAAATTGCCAGACTGATTCCACATAAGGTCGTCAAATTGATCACCTGTTTATTTTCACGATACAGCGCAATCAACATGCTGAGCCCCAGAAAAATCGTCTGATGAATAATCAGTGGGGCAACCGCTGGAAATACATAGCTTCCATAGCCAGAAAGTGGATTAAATAGTGGAATCTGGTGAATCGATAGGGCAGGAGAGAAATGCGAAATTTCGCTAAAGCGTTCTGCATATTCACTTAAGGTATTTTCGACAGAACCAACCAGGCCTAAACCGATCTGTTTGGTAATCAGGAAATTCGCTGCACTTAAATACAGCCCAATCCCGCCATTTTCACCGTGTCGAATGGATTGTGAAAGGTTGTCTGGTAATAACAAAATCCCGTCAGCCTTTTGAGCCTCCACCCACTGTTTGGCCTCCGCAAAATTTCCGGTAACTGCCTTGATCTGTACATTCGGGCTTTGGCTAACATGACTGATAATAGTATTGGTTAAGTCGCTTTGCTCTTCATCGACAATAATAATGGGTAAGGCTTCTGCGTGTTCAGCCTTATATGCCATTGGATAGAAAAAGCTGTAAAACAGTACAGATAGGATTAACGTAGTAAAAATACTGGTATTGCTAACAATATCTTTAAAAGTTTTACAGAAAGCGGCCCAGAGTGCTTTCATGTGGACACTCCTTTCACTATTTTCTTTAAAAATACATAGGCCAATACAGCATAAAGCACCACATAGGCAGTCAGTATGAACATTGGTTGAGCTGAGAGATATAAGGGACTACCAATCACCCACTGTTCAGTCTGTAATTTGGCATAAGGTGTATAGGGAATAATATTGGCCCAGAGCTGGGTAAACAGTGGTGCATTATTGAGAGGCAATGTGACACCGGCGAAGCTGAGCGATGAACCGCCATAGACTGCCAGCAAACCAAAAGATTTGCTTAGATCCTGCGTTGCCAGTACGACCGCGCTACTGATAAAGGCATAGGCACTATAGAATAGGACTTGTGCCAATAAAATCAGCCATAATGAGCCAGCAATAAACCAGCCCCGAAACTCCACCATCCACAGCATCCAGACCCAGGTCCAGAAACAGAAAATTGCGATATAGCCCAGATTTTTAGACAGTAATGCTGACCAGAGATTTTGTCCATTAATCCAATGATTAAAAGTATGACGCTTGATTTCCTGTCCTACAGCAAACGCCACACAGCAGCACAATAACAAATGTAAAATTGCCGGAACCATATAAGGTTCCAGATAAAATTCATAATTTAATTGCGGGTTATACAGCGGGGAAATTTTAATATTAGGTGTCGGTGCATCCAGATAAGGTAGGGTATTACCCAGATACTGCCTGCCAGTAAATTCTGCCATTGCCTGAAGCGTGCTCAATAACATAGCCGAAGAAATGGTATTGCCAATACTAAAATAGCTCTGATTAAAGGCAATACTAATTTCAGCATCCTGGGCTGTGACTAATCGTTGTTCTGCGCCCGCAGGAATATGGATATAACCCCAGATTTTATTCTGATTCAGCAGTTTTTCTACTTCAATGGTCTGATCAGAAACGATATATATCTGTAGGGTATGATTTAGCGATAAATGATTATAAATCTCGGTACTCAGGCGGCTTTGATCCTGATCAATAATCGCAATCGCTAAATGATCGGGCTTGCCTTGAGCAAACATGCTGCCGAGTAAAATCAAAATGCAGGCAGGAGCAAGTACAACCAAGGCCAGATCCCATTTTTCCCTGAGTAAATAGCACAGTTCGCGCCGGATACCTGCCCACATTATTTTGAAGACTCTTGCAGCTTAAACAGCACACTCATGCCAACTTTCAGTTCAGGAATTGTAGTCGCTGGTACAAGGTGGACTTTGAAGCTGCGAACATCATAGCCACCAGTCTGACGTGTGGTTTTAATGGTGGCAAATTCACCTTCAGCACTAATACTTTTTACTTTAAATATTGCGTTTTTATTGAGTGCCGGGATAAAACCCTCGAGCTGCTTTTGTTCACCTAGGGAAGCATATTGGTCTTCACGAATATTCACACTGACCCAGCGTTCTGCCGAAATCAGACTGACCACAGGTACTGCGGTTGCAACCAGCTCAGAGAGATTGCCATAGGTTTTAGATACTGTACCATCAATGGGCGCCAGTAGTTCGGTCTCTGCTTCCAGGGCACTGGCTTCAGCGACTGCTGCACGGGCTATATCGACCTGAGCATCTGCAGAACTTTTCTGTTCTGGTGTACTGCCGCGTTTAGCCCGGGCATATTGTTGATACGCAGCTTCTGTCATTTGCGACGCAGATTGTGAAGCTGCAAACAGTTCATCTCGGCGCTGGCGGGAAATAACGCCTTCCTTAAATAGATTGGCTCCACGTTGATAGGAAGTCTTAGCGAGTTGCTCCTGTGCTTTTAGTGACTGCCAGTTGGCATACAGAGAAGCGATATTTTCTTCCTGAGAACCACGTTCTGCGGTGGACTGAAGTGCTAATGCAGACTGTAAAGTAGCTAATGCCTGCTGTTTTTTCGCTTCTATTTCAGGGCTATGCAACTTAACTAATACCTGACCTTTCTTGACGTCATCACCTTCCTGCACATAAATTTTTTCAATCCGGCTTGGAACCTTGGTCGCGACCTGTACGGTTTCAGCCTCAACCCGACCTTGCAGTTCGATGTCTTTAGGCTGATAAGTTTTCCACAAGCCAAAGCCAATTAAAACCAGGATGACTGGAATCAGACCTAACAGCAGGTATTTCTTGGTAGATTTGTCCTGTTTAGTTTCAGCAAGACTTTGTTTTGGTGAATCGATATGATTCATTTCTGAAGCCGGTTCATCAACAGGAAATTCTGGCTTTTGCTCATCAGTCATGTTTGGCTCCATTAACGAATATAGTGGGTATTGGCATGTTGCATATAGTCAGGAAATTCAGTAATTGAGCCATGGCTTTGCAATAAAGTGGCAAGTGACATGATGTATTTATAGGCATTCAGGGCCATTTCAGCTTTCAGGCCACTCAACATATTTTGCGCATCAATTACCTGCGTCGCGGTGCCAACATCTTCCTTAAAAGACAGTTCCTGAATACGCAGATTTTCTTGTGCTGCTTTCAGGTTTCGTTGTAATAACAGATCACTTTGCTGGGCGCTGACCGCCTCACTAAATGATTTATAAATCAGGCTCTCAATTTCCTGCTGGGTACGTGCCGTCATCAATTCTGCTGCATGGCGCTTCAGTTCGGCAGCCTGAATATTCTTGTTTTTATCAATGCCGGAAAATAAGTTATAACGTGCTGCAACGCCGACAATCCAGTTCTGGTTTTCATCCAGGCTATATTCACCAAAGGCAAATACATTGGGTCTTTTTGTTGCCTGCTGGGCTTTAACATTGGCTTTGGCCAGCTCAGTATCCATTTTCATTTTTTTAATAAGCGGAGAGTTCTGGCTAAAACTGCTGAGCAGAATATTTACATTTTGAGGTTCAGCACGATTTACAAATAAAGGTGTGCTCAGTTCGGTAATATGGCTGTCCTGTAGAAAGTTATTCAGCTGGAATAAGGCAGCATTTAGATTCGCCTGAGTATTTTGTTGTGTTCGATCAGCATTGTTGCGCGCCACTTCAAACTGCATACGCTGACCCTTACTGATGAATCCCTGCTGTTCCATTTTCAGCGCGTTACGGTAATGTTGCTGCATGGCATTTGAATTAAAACGTGCGGCTTCCAATAACTGTTTTTGCAGTTGCACATTAAAATAAGCCTGAATCAGTTCAAAGCGTTGTGTATCCTGCTGTTGCTGGTTGCTCAATTCACTGCGTCCCGCCTGAATGCTGGCTATTTCTTTGGCACTACTGGTAAGTCCGCCGGTATAAAGTGGCATCATCACTGAAATAGTAGGGCGAATAACTTCATCTCTAAGTACGACATTGGATGAATCTGGAATTAAACCAACACCATCCTGAATAGGTTGCTTCAGGCTTTCTTTAAGCGGGTCGGCAATAGCCTGGTCTAAATTAAACTCATCAATTTTATTATTTAAGCCATTGGTAAGTGACTGCTCAAGGTTATTTTTAACAGCACCTAAAGGAATGTCTAATTCATTACGAAAGGCATAGGCACGGACATTCAGATCAATCCGTGGCAGACCAATGCCTTTAACCGCTTCTGCTTCAAGTTTTGCAGCCTGTTCCAGATTCTGGAAAGCCTGACTGGTATAGGAACGTTGCAGCAGTTGTCGTTCTGCATCCTGAAAGCTGATAGTTTGTGCATAGGCAAAGCTGCCATACATCATGGATGCAAGTACAGACAGACCCCAGTAAACACATCGTTTATTTTTCTTCATATTCATAAAGTAGAGATGCAAAAGCACATTAAATCAGTTTTATGGGCATTATAAATCAAGTGCTTGCAGGGCAGGAGAAAAGGAAAGTTATAGTATTGTTTCTATGATAAAAGAAAAAGATGCATTTGCATCCCTTCAATCCTCTTTCTTACCTTTTCTTTTTAAATAACGTTTTCTAGCTACTTTTTCTCTATATTCTTTAAGAAGTCTTGGATTTGAGGCTATTAATTTATCCATATTCTTTTTATTACCTCTGTATTCAGGATGTTGTTCCCTAAGCTGTTTTGCTTTTACTCTTTTTTCTCCAGTACTCTTAACCGAATAAATAAATGAAGCTAAAGGGAATTTAGTTAAAGCTTCATCCTTATATATAGGAGTGGCGATATTGGTAAATAAGTAGTTATGACTGTAGCTAATTATGCTATCTAGAATCTGAGAAGGAAGTAGTACTACAGGACCATAACATTTGTTTATTCCCCATGGAGCATGAGGTAATTCAAATTTAGATTTTTTCCACTCTCGTGTATTGTCGCAGAAATAATAAAAATATTGACTAGTTTCTTCTAAAGGAATCCCTAATTTTAAACACTGATCTTTAGTGTATTCAGCAAAGTGTTTTAGGCAAATATTTGTAGTAATGTCTGAAATAGTATCTGCACCAATTCCTTCAGTTACTAAGATTAAATCTTCCAAATCTTCTAAATTTCCAGTTTTAGCGGCTTCAGAAGCTTTTAAGCACGATATAATTCTTTCAACTTTAATATCTTTAGAACCTCTACCATTAACGCTATTTTTTGAAACACCAATTCCAGTAAATTTAGGTTCTGAAAAATGGGAACAGAGTCGAAATGCTTTATCATTATCTTCATTTTTTAATGCAAGCATTAGTTCTTCCATGAAAATTTTTTGTGTTTGTAATGCTCTTTTTGAGTAATCATCATTAGCCCAAGTTAGATAATAGCTATCAATAAATTGTGGGCTATCTTTTTCAAGGTCAGGGTTAAAAAACTCCACTTTTACTGAGAGAGGAGAAATTTTAAAAAAATCCAAAAATGTACTCATATTACAGTCCTAGTTAATTGATTTGTATAAAATATCACCAAATCAAGAGATTGTTTATTAAGTAATCAATTTTCGCGACGCAGATTGTCGTTTAAATATTAATCAATAGCTTGGGTTGTTTAATTTATCCCTCGAATCTACATTGATTTTTTGACTCTATCTTCATTCATGGATTGAAATAATTTTGTGCAAGCTAAGTCCAGATATGGTTAAATGCCATCATTTTATTGTGTTTCACTCTGAAAGGAAAAATCATGCGCGCGTACAACTTCTGTGCTGGTCCTGCTGCATTACCTACTGCCGTTCTTGAAAAAGCTCAAGCTGAAATGCTCGACTGGCAGGGCAAGGGTCTTTCGATCATGGAAATGAGTCACCGTAGTGCAGACTACGTCGCAGTTGCTGAAAAAGCAGAAGCAGATCTACGCAAACTCATGAACATTCCTGAGAATTATAAAGTATTGTTCTTACAGGGTGGTGCATCGCTACAGTTCTCTGCAATTCCGTTGAACTTGCTCGGTAAAAACAACAAGGCTGACTATATCCATACTGGTATCTGGTCTGAAAAAGCACTAAAAGAAGCAAAACGTTATGGTGACATCAATGTCATTGAAGCAGGTACTAAAACTGCTGACGGTAAATTAGCGATTACTGAGCAAAGTACCTGGAACCTGTCAGATGCTGCTGCTTATGTGCACTATGCAGATAACGAAACGATTGGTGGCCTGCAATTTGCCCATATTCCTGAAACTGACAAGCCATTGGTGTGTGATTTCTCTTCAAGTATTCTATCTGCGCCAATCGATGTAACTAAATTTGGTCTGATCTATGCCGGTGCACAAAAGAATATTGGTCCTGCTGGTCTGACGCTGGTCATTATCCGTGAAGATCTATTGGATCAAGCGAAACCGGAAATTCCAAGCATCCTGAAATATGCAGATCAAGCGAAAAACGGCTCTATGGTGAACACTCCATCAACTTATGCCTGGTACCTGTCAGGTCTGGTATTTGAATGGTTGTTAGAGCAGGGCGGTGTAGACGCAATTTATAAAGCTAACCTCGCAAAAGCTGAACTGCTGTATGGTTATATCGACTCTAGCGATTTCTATGCAAACCCGATTGCCAAAGAAAACCGTTCAATGATGAACGTGCCATTTACTTTGGCGAAACCTGAACTGGAAAAACAGTTCCTGAAAGAAGCTGAAGAAAATCATCTGTTGAACCTTGCAGGTCACCGTTCAGTAGGTGGTATGCGTGCAAGTATCTACAATGCGGTTCCGCTTGAAGGTGTTCAGGCACTGGTAAAATTCATGGATGAGTTTGCAAAACGCAACGCTTAAATCCAGCAAGCAAAAAACCCAGCTCAGGCTGGGTTTTTTTATCTTCCGATTCTGAAAATTAAAACACGAAAAGATGAAGTAGAAAGGCGCAGATCAGCATGCCCAAGGCAAAAAACAAGCATGACATCATGTCAATGTCATAGCTCGAGCGAAGATGATGCTCGACTTGATGTAAATTTTCTTCCTGTACGATTTTCATAGATATTATTGTCCGATCTATTTATCGTTAATTACTATTTGTTATGAGCCTTTTTATCATAAAAAATTGGTTAAATAAAGTACATTCTTAATTTAACTACATAAAGTTATTATTTTTTCGTCCATTAAATAAATCTACCTATTAATCCTGCAAAAGCAAGAAGCACTGTTTACAAGGTATTGCTAATATCATAAATAATATTCGTTATTTTAAAAAATGAATTTATTTGAATTTAAAATTGTGGATAAGTGATTAATTTATGAATTCATAAAGTGTATTTAGAAGAGTAAGCTGTGGATAAAATAATCAGCTCAATAAAATCGTTAATGAAAATCTTTATTTAAAAAAACAGGAGATATTCAACGGATGTGAATATCTCCTGTTTTTGAATTTAAACTATAAAATTTTTAGGCTTTGCTATAAATGTTGGCCTGAATCCATAGATTGCCACGGATATATTGCCCGATACTAAAGTCTTTATGTGCTGGATTGCGTGTAGCAACACGGAGCAGGGTGGCAGGACGACCTTCATCATGAATCAGGGTGACATCATAAAGTGTGTATTCCTGATCCATAAATTGCATTGAAGTCTTACCGACAATATTACCCTGGAACCAGGCTTCATCTTCCTGACCAATGGTTTCACCATAGAGGTAAGCCACCATTTTAGAGAAATCTACAGTCACCGGAGCTTTATCATCTTCAGATTTAGGTTCCCACGCATCAATCTGTTCCTGCAGATTTTCAGGTGCAACGCCATTATTGGCAGCCAAAATATCATTCAGCGCACGATGATGCTTGATTGAAGCCGGGTCGTCGACAATCAGATGTTCATGTTCCGCTACAGGCTCGAGTTCATAAGCCCAGGCATTCAGATTCACCAAATAGTTTTGATCTTTATCATATTGTGTATGATTGACGCTATACAGACTGTCAAACGCATACACAATATTGTTCAGACCCAGATTCAGGCGTAATACCGCTTGAGTATTGGACTTGCAGCTGATAATTCGTTCAATTTGTGCCTTCACTTTATAAGGACTGTCGAAGCATGGAAAGGCAGTTTTGACTGCTTTGGGTTTATTGCTTTCCACCTCAATGATCTGGCTTAACTGCACAGTGGCCTTGCTCGGACCCTGAATCAGCCAGGTGTTTTCATCCATATCACATTCTTGTTTGCAGAGACCCATCGGCATGACCGGGGCATCAAGTGCCTGAGTTAACCACTTCGGTACATCGGTACCTGGATTGTCTGTAAGGAGATTCCAGTGTTCAACATGACTACCGAAGTTTTGATCATCGATAGTGATGATCTCAGGACTGTTTGAATTTTTCATATGCACAATTGATCTGGGATTGCTTATTTATAGTTAATCGAGGGTCATTCTGATTTTTCAAGTCAATCAGATGAATTTTAAAATTAAATTGCCATCAGATTCTTGTCAATTCTTATTCGCAGTCCAGAGATCAGCATAGTTGTAATTGTCCAAAGGGTGTACCAAACATGATCATATCAAAAGGGTATAAAGAAAACCGGAACGATGAGCACTGCATTTGCTAGAATAGATGATATTCATTTCTATCCCGGACCCATGCGTGTTGCCATTCAAACTTTGGGTAGATGCCGATGCATTACCCCGTATTCTTAAAGATGTCATTATTCGCGCTTCAGACCGTTATCAGCTTGAAGTGACCTTTGTAGCAAACCAGCCTGTAGGGATCACTCCTTCAATTCGTATTAAATCGATTCAGGCACTCAGTGGTGCCGATGCGGCAGATCAGGAAATTGTAGATCGCATGAATGAACATGACATCGTGATTACCCAGGATATTCCGCTGGCGGCACAAGTCATTGAAAAAGGTGGTATTGCCATTCATCCACGAGGTGAAATCTATACCACGGCCAATGTCAAAGCGCGTCTGCATTTGCGTGATTTTATGGATACGCTGCGTGGCGCAGGGGTACAAACTGGCGGACCGCCACCAATTTCTGAGCGTGATAAACGCGAGTTTTCCAGTTCACTCGATCAAACCATTCAAAAGCAAAAGCGTAAAACAGCTGCAAAATAACGAGAAAATTTTCAAATGCCCAAACAAAGTAACCTGATGGTAACCTATGCCTTACTGGTTTTCATCTGGTCCACCACACCACTGGCAATTGTCTGGAGTGTGGAAGATCTACATCCAATGTGGGCATTGGCAATCCGGTTCTTTCTGGCTCTGCCTTTGGCTTTGGGACTACTTTGGCTGTTTAAAACCCGGTTACCATTTGATCGTGTTTCCTTGCACAGCTATCTGGCAGGGGCCTGCAGTTTTATCGGCTCGCAGACCTTTACCTATTGGTCTACAGACTATCTTAGCTCCGGTATCATTGCCCTGATGTTTGGTCTTTCACCTGTGATTTCCGGCCTGATTGGGCGCTTCATGTTTGGGATGCATCTTTCTCTCAATCAATGGCTAGGGATGACAATTGCCTTAACAGGACTTTCCATCATTTGTCTGGGGGATGCGGATCAGCATATTCAACCTGTAGGGATTGTGATTGCGCTGTTTGGTGTGCTGGTTTATTGCATGTCTATGTATTGGGTGAAAAAGATTAATGCGCCAATTGACCCGATGGCACAGGCAGCAGGCTCAATTGGCTTGTCGGTAATCTTCTCTATCGGTATGCTGCCTTTTATCTGGCAATACGCACCTACTGCCATGCCACATGCCAAGAGTCTATTTGGATTAGGGTATGCCGTGATAATGGCTTCGCTGATTGCTATGTTCTGTTATTTTAAACTGGTGCAGCAGATCAAACCGACTACCTTGTCGCTTACCAATGTATTGACACCGATGTTGGCACTAATGATAGGCGCTTTACTGAATAATGAAAAATTGCCCCTCATTGCTTTGGTCGGGGTCGTAATTTTATTGTCTGGTCTTGTTGTATATTTCCTGAAAGAAATTCGGGCGAGTATTCAGGCCCGTCATAAAAATCAATAATTTAGTCAGATTATGGAATTTCGTAAGCTTTCACACATTCGCTAATTTTTGCCCGGTCCTGTGGATGTAGAGTAATGAAATAAGCCCCAGTGCGGAATTGACCATTATCTTCGGCACGGCTATAAACCACTTGCGCTGTCGCTGCAATATGGAAGAAGTTCTCCGGATGGCTTAAGGTCAGGTGAATATAGGTGCCTTCCTTGATGAGATGTTTACTGAAAAAGCTTAAGCCAGACTCGGAAAAGTTCACGTCTTCAGGTACAGGTAACATGCTCTGTACAATTGAATCGTATAAAGACCCGGTGATCAGGTTTAATTTTTGGTTAAATAAGGATAAGATTCGAGCAATTTGTTGATCTTTTTCAGCTAATTGTTCTAATTCGTAGTTGAGTGCATGATCAAATTGATCTAACTCAGCAAGTAGTAGAAAATAGCGGGGCAATACGAAATTAGCATCGTAAGGATCATTTAAGGCTACATCATCGGAAATAATCTGATAATTAATTCGTAAGGCAGCATCGATGCGTGACATGACACGTCTTTCAGTAACTCCATGCTGATGCTGTAAATTTTCCATAATTTATTACCTCGGACTAGATGGTTATGTTCAAACCAATCTCGCTGTACATAGGGTTGAAATATACTCGCGCACGGCGCAGTAACCACTTTATTTCTTTTATCGCTTTAGTCTCTATGATCGGCCTCACGCTTGGTGTGGCAGTCCTCATTACAGTACTGTCTGTAATGAATGGTTTTGATCGAGAATTAAAAAATCGTGTCTTAGGAATGATACCTCAAGCCACTGTTTCTTCAACACAAATTTTAACAAATTGGCCTGAACTTGCAAAAAAATTGAACAACATGAACATGTTCAAGGTGTTGCTCCATTTACCCAGTTACAGGGAATGTTGACTGCGCAAGGGCAGGTTGCCGGGATCATGGTCACAGGAATCGAACCAGATTATGAAAAGAATGTTTCTATCATTCAAAATCATATGGTTGAAGGCAGTATCGATCAGCTGAAAAAAGGCGAGTTCGGAATTGTGCTGGGCAAGCAGATGGCAGACTCAATGGGGGTCGGTTTAAACGACAGTATTACCTTGGTATTGCCGGAAGCCACGCCGTCACCTGCTGGTGTAGTGCCACGCTTTAAGCGCTTTAATGTGGTCGGGATATTCAGTATTGGTGCAGAAGTGGATTCAATGATGGGCTATATCGCCCTGAATGATGCGGCAACTTTGCTGCGTCTGCCAGATGGTGCACAGGGGATCCGCATGAAGCTGGATGATATCTTCCTGGCACCACAAGTTTCACGTGATATTGTCATGAATTTGCCAGCAAACTTCTATGCTTCTGACTGGACTTATACTCACGGTAACCTGTTTAGTGCCATTCAGATGGAAAAGGCAATGGTGAGCTTGCTGCTGTTCCTGATTGTGTTGGTCGCAGCGTTTAATATTGTCTCCTCTCTAGTAATGGTGGTAACCGACAAAAAATCGGATATTGCCATTTTACGTACCTTAGGTGCTTCACCTGTGACTATTACCAAAATCTTCATGGTGCAGGGCACTGTCATTGGTGTAATTGGTACCTGTGGCGGCGCAATTCTGGGTATTATTGCTGCAACCAGTATTAGTAGTCTGGTGGGCTGGCTGAACAATACCTTAGGTCTGCATATGTTTGATGCCTACTTCATTAACTACTTGCCGTCTTATCTACGCTGGCAGGATGTAGTGCTGATTGTCGTATTGTCATTGGTCTTAAGTTTTGTAGCAACAATCTATCCTGCGCTACGTGCAGCGAAGATTCAGCCTGCGGAGGCATTACGTTATGAGTAATATCATTCTAGATGCCCAGAATATTCAAAAATCTTTTACCGATGGTAAATCTACAGTTGAAGTGATCCGTGGTCTGTCTTTGCAGGTGCAGGCGGGTGAATTTGTTTCAATTGTTGGTTCAAGTGGTTCAGGCAAAAGTACTTTGCTGCATGTGCTCGGTGGTTTAGATCGTCCAACTTCGGGTCACGTGATGGTGAACGGCCAGCGTTTTGATACGCTGTCTGAAGCTGAGCGCGGTTATGTGCGTAATGAGCACTTGGGCTTTGTGTATCAGTTCCACCACCTTCTGCCTGAGTTTAC
Source organism: Acinetobacter sp. HA (assembly GCF_000264725.1). NCBI lineage: Bacteria > Pseudomonadati > Pseudomonadota > Gammaproteobacteria > Moraxellales > Moraxellaceae > Acinetobacter > Acinetobacter sp. HA. The sequence continues at coordinate 51,373 of NZ_AJXD01000003.1, forward strand.
CGCGCTTGAAAATGTGGCGATGCCACTGATGCTACGTAAGGCCAGCAAATTCAAGGAAGTAAAAAACAAGCTGAGTATTTGCTGGAACGTGTGGGCTTAAGTCATCGTTTAACCCATAAACCGGGCGAGTTGTCTGGTGGTGAACGCCAGCGTGTGGCCTTGGCGCGTGCCTTAGTGGGGAAACCAAAATTGATGATGGCCGATGAACCGACCGGGAATCTGGATCGTAAAACTGCGGTAAAAATATTTGAGCTACTGACCGAATTACGTCAGGAGTTCAATATGGCCATGTTGATCGTAACCCATGATGAGCAATTGGCTCAGTCAGCAGACCGTATTCTGCATATGCAGGATGGGTTATGGGTGAATGACTGATATTGTCTTAAAAATATTGGAATAATCCTCTTTGATTGAAGCTCACTCCGGTGGGCTTTATTATTGCGTCATAAAATAACAATAAAAAGAAAAATCATGCTGCAATGGCTAGGTGTAGGCTGGATTCTTGGCTTGACAACAATGGGGTGGAGTAAAGCTGAATACCAGTTATCAGCAGGATCAGTCTGCCTGATTATGCTGGTATGGCTGCTTATCTACCGGGTCATCCATTTAAGGCTGCATCATGTTTATCTACGTTTTATTTCTATTTTATTTTCCTTAAGTCTGAGCTTTTTATTAGGGCAGGGCTTTGCCAATCATGCTCTTGATCAGCGATTGCAATTTATCGAGAAAGAAGTTGGGCAGCGAGAAGTTATCGTTTATATCTCCCGGCTCAACAAAATAAATACCGCCAGTATTCAGCAACCCTTACAGGTATTACAGCCGAATGGGACGCTAGTGCAGTGGCTGGGTTCTGTTAAGCAGGAAAGACCAGTGCAGGCTGCGTCTAATATGTCAAATCAGCTACAGCTGGGGCAGTATTACCGACTGATTGGTGAGATACGACCGGCACATGCCTATGCCACGCCTGGTGCATTCGATGTGGAGAAATGGTATCTCGAACAAAACCTGATGGCAGGATTTCGTATTCAACAGATTCAGCCTTTCACCCAGCAGGAAGTTTATGCACTCGGTTTTAGCCAGCATTTACGCCAACAGCAAAGTTTAAGATCCTCGCTACTTCTTTGGATTGAACAAAAACGATTAGAGTTAAGAGTATTTATTTACCAACAGCCAATACGAAACAAAGGGTTGATGTTGGCTCTGCTAACGGGAGATGAGAGTTTACTGGATCCAGCAATTGAACAGCAGTTTCGCCGTTTTGGTATGAGTCACCTGCTGGCAATTTCGGGGCCGCATGTAGTGATTTTTGCACTGATATTCTGTGCGAGTTTACAGTTTTTGACAGCCAGGATTTTTCCAGCTCTTTATCTGAAATGGCCCAGACAATATTACCTGAGTATACCTTTTTTACTTTGTGTCTTGCTGTACTGCGCCTTTGTGGGTTTTGAAATTCCGGCCTTACGTACCTTGTTGATCTGTGTGATGATCACGGCCAGTATCTGGTTAAGGCAGTATGTGCAACCTTTAAAGTTACTGATCTTAAGTGCAGCAATATTACTGTTACTGGATCCTTTTAGTATTTTGTCCGCAGCCTTCTGGTTGTCTTATGGTGCCTGTTTTGTCTTGCTGCGAATTTATCAGACCATACAGCGACAACCACGAGATGTAATCCAAAGTCCAGGACAACGTATATATTTGCAGTAAAAGTTTTAGTTGAATCTCAGTGGAAAATTTTTGTCGCCTTATTTCCCTTAATGATTATTTTCTTTAAACAGCTGGCCTGGATCGCACCATTGAGTAATTTGTTCGCGATTCCATGGATTGGTCTACTTATTGTGCCACTGGATATTATTGCCGCTCTATTTTTCTTCATTGCGGAACCATTCGCGGCACTGATCTTTCAAATGAACGATCTGATGATCAGTATGTTACTTGGTTTTTTAAATCTACTGGATCATCTGTTTTCACCTGAACTGATCCCGGTCGCAATGACACCATGGCTACTGATATTGAGTGTAGTTATTCTTGTAATTCTTTTTATACCGCGTGGAGCGGTACCCAAGTCATGGGCAGCGTGTGGACTGGTCCCCATCATGGCAATACCGCTTTATCATTCGCCATTTCAATTGCATGTGCTGGATGTGGGGCAGGGTCAAAGCATCTTTATCCGTCAAGGCCAACATAACATGATGGTGGATACTGGTGGTAATTATGATGAAAGTCGTTTTAGTATCGGTGAGCAGATTATTCTTCCATTTCTATCCGTGCAGGGAATATCTAAGCTTGATCAGCTGGTATTGACCCATTTGGATCAGGATCATAGTGGAGCTTATATGCATATCCGTGATCAACTTAAGGTTTCAGAGCTTATCGCCAGTGAACAGCCTGAACTGAATGAAAGTACTCAATTTAAATTATGTCAGCAGGGACAGTCCTGGAACTGGAATGAACAGGTTTATTTTCAGGTGTTATCACCGCGGTCAGACTCACTTAATCAGTTTAAACCTGATAAAAATGAAAATTCCTGTGTTATCCATATACAAGTTAAAGATGCCTGGCCTTATCAGCATTTTTTACTGATGGGCGATACAGGCTGGCAAACTGAGTTTCATTTGCTAAGAGATTATCCGGATTTAAAAGTCGATGTGTTGATCTTGGGGCATCATGGTAGCCAGCACAGTTCAGCCTATCAGTTTTTACAGCATTACCGCCCCAAAATCGCGATTGCTTCTGCTGGGCGATTTAATCGTTATGGCCATCCCAGTCGATTGACTCAAGCACGATTACAAGCTTTAAATATTCCACTGTTAAGTACGCCAGAGCACGGTAGCGTCGAGTTTTTTATTAAAGAACAACAGATACACCTTGCATCTTATCGATCTAAATATAGATGGTTGCAGAGAGAAAATCTTAAGATTCAATAGCTGTATTCGTATTTAAAGTCTGTAAAGTTTCTGCTGCAAGTTTTGCCTGTTCGTCCTGATAAGCCTGGCGCAGATCATTAATTTTAGCCAGTGCTTCATCCTGTGGAATGCGATAAATGGTGCCGCCCAGAGACTCATGCGCTTTAAAGCGTTTATAGCTCCAATGGTAGTGCTCCGGGTAACGATGAATCAATTCTTCCATTTTCTTGAAAATAATCTCGGTACCCTGATTCGGGGTAGAGTTATAGATTTGCTCATCGAGTGGCTCGAAGAATACATCAAAGCCTCCTTCAGTATTACGCATTGCAAAAAGGAACAGGCATTTTGCCTTGGTCTTTTGAATCAGTTTGGCGCTGAGGTTGCTTGAGCTGAGTGGTACACCAAAAAAAGGAATATATTCACCGCCTGCAGTTGGGGTATGGTCTGGAAGAATCACTGTCGTGCCGCCTTGTTTCAAGGCTTTAAAAATCTGACGAACGCCTGTTTCATCGGTGGGTAATAAGGTAGCCTGCTCACGACTCCGTGCCTCACGAACAAAGTTATCCACAGCAGGATCTTTGACCGGCTTATACATGATGCTCATTTGAGTAAATTGAGCGAGATAAGCATTCATGATTTCCCAGGTACCAAAATGCGGCACAATCAGTACCAGTCCTTTATTTGCTGCAAGTGCTTCCTTAAGTAAATGTTGTCCTTCTACATGATGGATACGTTGAAGATTTTTTTCATTGCTCGAGCCCCAAATACTAAAGAACTCAAAATAAGACATCAATTCATTCCGGATTGAGGCACGCGTAATCTCTTCACGTTGCTGCTCTGAAAGCTCCGGAAGTGCAATTTTCAGATTAAAGCGAATAGTTTCTGAGGTCTTGGAAGTCTTCAATAGATTTACAATGCCCGCAAGACTGCTTGCCATCAATCTCGTAATTGGGAGCGGAAGTCGGCTGACGAATTTAAGCAAACCATAGGTTGAATTCTTTGAGCTTTGTGCAGTCATTGAATTGATATTAAGAGCAATGGGAAGGAATAATTGAAATTTATTATAGGATAAAACTGCTGGTTTAGACAGAAATACTCAAATCGATGTATATAATGGGCACAATATAATTATGTGTTGGATTGTTTATGTCCGATTGGCCACCAAAACCTGAAAATCAAATACAAAATACGCCACAACCTCAGCAACCGACAGGACCTGAGTGGAAACTGCTTGAAAAAGCGGTACTTGCCTCTATAGAAGAGCAGCGCCGCGCACGTCGTTGGGGGATCTTCTTTAAATTCCTGACGTTTGCCTATTTGCTGTTTATTATCCTTGCCATGGGCAAAAGCTGCAGTACAGCATCGACTGATGCCACTAAAACATCAGATGAGCATCTGGCGGTGGTTGATATTATTGGCACGATTGCATCAGACAAGCAAAGTGTGAATAGTAACAACACCATCAAGTCGCTGAAGAAAGCTTATGCAAGTAAGCAGGCGAAAGCAGTGGTTCTGAATATCAATTCTCCAGGGGGGTCACCAGTGCAATCTGATGAAATCTGGCAGGAAATTCAGTACCTGAAAAAGCAGTATCCGCAGAAAAAGCTGTATGCTGTAATTGGTGATACTGGCGCTTCGGGTGCTTATTATATTGCTTCTGCTGCAGATGAAATTATTGTCAATCCATCGAGTCTGGTCGGTTCAATTGGCGTAATCATGCCGAACTATGGCGTGAGTAACCTGATGCAGAAACTGGGCGTGGAAGACCGTACCATGACTTCGGGTGAAAATAAGGCACTACTTTCGATGACCCAGCCGGTTGATGCTGCACAGAAAGCCCATGTTCAAGGGGTGTTGGATAATGTGCATGCTCACTTTATCAATGCAGTGAAACAAGGTCGTGGAGCAAAGCTTAAATCAACTGATCCTGCAATTTTCTCAGGCCTGTTCTGGACGGGTGAACAGGCAGTACAATTAGGTATTGCTGACCGTACCGGTAGCTTACAAACCCTGAAGCGTGAACTGAAAACTGATAAAGCCTTGAACTACACCGTTGAATACAGCCCATTTGAGTCTATCTTAGGCCGTATGGGGGCTTCCCTAGGTGAAGGTATTGCCAGCTCGGTCGCTCAGAAACTCAGTACTGAAAGTCAGACCAAACTGCAATGAAGCCAATTATTCATTTTGCGCACGCCAATGGCGTGCCTTCTCGTGTCTATCAGAAACTGTTTGATGGACTAAAAGATGAGTATGACATTATCTATGTGCCGTTGCTGGGTCCAGATAAACGTTATCCGATTGATAATCATTGGAATAGCCTGACCCAGCAAGTAATCGACAGTATCGTACGCCAAGCACAAGGTCGCCAGGTGATTGGTCTGGGGCATTCGCTAGGTGGAGCCTTAACCATGATGGCTGCTCGTCAACGGCCCGAACTGTTCGAGCAGGTGATCATGCTGGACCCACCTTTGATTATGGGACCGTCTTCATTGATGCTGCATATGGCAAAAGTATTCAAGCTAAAGGCTGTGGATACGATGTCACCTGCTGCTTTATCTTTACGCCGTCGTGATCATTGGGAATCCCGTGAGCAGGCAGCAGAATTACTACGTTCAAAGGGCTTTTATAAAGATTTTGATCAGGAGTGTTTTCAAGCCTATATTGATCATGCCTTGAAAGATGACCCAGTGCGGGGTGGGGTTGAGCTGACCATTCCCAAAATGGACGAAGTGAATATCTTTCGTACCAATCCATCCTTATGGTGGTTACCGCAAGCAAAGGTCAAACTGCCGATGCATCTTGTTGTAGGTAATGAAAGCCTGTTTCATAAAAGACAGTTTCCAAGACTGGTTCAGAAGAAGTTTGGTATTCCCTTTACGGTAACGCCAGGTGGACACATGTTTCCTTTAGAAAGACCGTATGAAGTCGTTGGTCTGATCAAGCAGCTCATCGCAGAGCAGTCTTTAAAGTAAAAAAAGTGAAACATAAAAAAACGCATCCGGGGATGCGTTTTTTTATGCAGTGTATTCTTTAGAATTTGCAGAATTGAACCGGTTCCTGCATCAACTCACCGCGATACATTACGCCAGCAGCAGTATGCTGAATCGTACCAGTACAGATCCATTCCACCACTTGCGGGTAAATCAGATGTTCCAGTACATGCACGCGCTGAGCTAAAGAGTGTGTCGTATCTTGATGAGATACTTTTAAAACCCCTTGAGCCAAGGCCTGACCAGCATCCAGTTCAGCGGTTACATAATGTACGGTACAGCCGTGCAGGGTATCCCCAGTATTCAGCACCCTTTGATGCGTGTGCATACCTTTGTAATTCGGCAAGAGAGAAGGATGGATGTTCACCATTTTACCTTCCCAGGCTTTAACAAATTTTTCACTTAAAATTCGCATAAAGCCTGCCAGTATCACTAAATCCACATCCCAATCTAACAGTTGCTGATGCATTACATCATCAAAGGCTTCACGATTCGGATACTGCTTGTGTTCAATGACTGCAGTCTGAATTCCAGCTTTTTGCGCACGCGCTAAAGCATAAGCTTCAGGCTTGTTGGAAATTACGCCGACAATTTGCCCTGACAGATTGGCATCAATCAAGGCTTGCAGGTTAGATCCACTGCCTGAAACAAGAACAGCAATTTTAATCATGCGATTATGCGAAGATCACACGGATTTTTTCATCAGCGCCTTCTACAGACTCGGCATTGTCCGCAATGTGACCCATCGTCCATGCTTTTTCGCCAAGGCTGTTCAGTACGTCTACAGTCTTGTCTGCATCTGCTGCGTCAACAACAAGTACCATACCTACGCCGCAGTTAAATGTACGATACATTTCAAACTGTTCTACACCACCTTCGCGTTGAAGAAGCTTGAATAGTTCAGGCCATTCCCAAGAAGACTCATTCACAACTGCTTGAGCCCCGTTTGGAAGTACGCGAGGCAGGTTACCTGGCAAACCACCACCAGTGATGTGTGCCATTGCATGCACATCTACCTGTTTAAGCAATTCAAGAATCGGTTTTACATAAATACGTGTTGGTTCCATTGCTACGTCAGCAAGTGGTCGACCATCGATGATCTGGTTTAAATCAACGTTTTTCACGTCAAGAATTTTACGAAGTAGTGAGTAACCATTTGAGTGTGCACCTGAAGATGCAACACCAACTAGCACATCGCCTGCTTTAACTTTAGAGCCATCAATAATTTTACTTTGCTCAACAACACCCACACAGAAACCTGCAAGGTCGTAGTCTTCGCCTTCATACATGCCTGGCATTTCAGCAGTTTCACCGCCAACCAATGCACAACCAGCAAGTTCACAGCCAGCACCAATGCCAGTAACAACATTTGCTGCGACATCAACATTCAAGTGACCAGTTGCATAGTAATCCAGGAAGAACAGTGGTTCAGCACCACAAACGAGAAGGTCGTTTACACACATTGCAACCAGATCCTGACCAATTGTGTCATGACGGTTCAAATTCAATGCTAAACGTAATTTTGTACCAACACCATCAGTGCCAGATACGAGAACAGGTTCTTCATAACCTTTAGGGATTTTACAAAGTGCACCAAAGCCACCAAGACCGCCCATAACTTCAGGACGTTTAGTGCGCTTAGCGACGGACTTGATTCGGTCGACTAACGCGTCTCCCGCTTCAATATCGACACCTGCATCTTTGTAGCTTAAACCAGTGTTTGGGGTAGAAGTTGAGTTGCTCATAATGAAGTCTCCGCATTCGCGGCGCTGATTATACCCGAATATACGAAACTCTTATGTTATTTATGTCCTAAAATGCTATCTTTATTCAAATATTTTACTTTTTATAATGATTAATAGAGAAAAGGCAAGACTTTATGGTAGATCGTACCTTACGTCGCATTTTTATCTTGGCTGGTATCGCCTTGATTATTTGGGTGTTATACCTACTTAAGCCTGTTGTTGTTCCATTTGTCGGCGCATTTTTTATCGCCTATCTATTTAGTCCTTTGGTTGATCGTTTACATCGTATTGGTCTGCCGCGCTGGCTCTCTATCAGTATTGTTTTTATCGGGATCGGGGTGGTGCTGACCCTAGCCATGTGGTACTTGGTGCCGTTGGTGTGGAAACAGTTAATGTATGCCCGCGACAGCATTCCTGCTGGAATTCACTGGGTCAATTATACTTTCCTGCCGTGGCTGTCTGATACTTTTAATCTCGTGCCAATGGAAATTGACACCAACCAGATTTCCAGTGTGGTCATGGATTATGTCCAGACCAATTATAGTGCCGACAGCATTCAGGCAATGGCCTTGAAATTGGCACAATCAGGGATCAGTTTTATTCAGATTGGTGGAACAATTGTTCTTATTCCTATCATTGCTTTTTATTTCCTGCTCGACTGGGAACGCATGCTCGACAGCATGCGCCGACTCATTCCACGTCCATACGAGCGTAGTACTTTGGAAGTTGTTGGTGAATGTCACGAAGTTTTGGGTGCATTTGTGAAAGGACAATTTCTGGTCATGGTATTACTAGGCGTTGTTTATGCCGTCGGTTTACAATTGATTGGCCTGGAAATCGGCCTGATCATCGGGATGGTCGCAGGCCTATGCAGTATTATCCCGTATCTGGGTTTTGCAGTTGGGATTATTGCAGCAGTAGTGGCGACTTTATTCCAGTTTGGAATTGACTGGTGGCAACTGGTTCTAGTAGGCATTGTATTCATGGTAGGTCAGGCGGTAGAAGGCTATATCCTGCAACCATTCCTGCTTGGCGATAAAATAGGCCTGTCACCAGTCGCTGTGGTATTTGCCGTATTGGCAGGTGCTCAACTGGCAGGATTCCTGGGTATGCTGATTGCCTTGCCAGTCGCTGCGGTGATCGTTGTATTACTGCGTCATGCCCGTGAATTCTATGAAAAAAGTGCACTCTACGATAATAGAACCCTCATCATCCAAAAGGCCTCTACTGGCTCTATCAATATTGAAACCCCTAATGTAGATGTAGATATTGACCTGAAATCGCCTCATGAGAAAGCACTGCAAGCAGATGAAAAATCGAGTAAGATTGAAAAAACCCAGCTTAAAGATGGATAGGCCAAAAAATAGATATGCGTCAATTGCAACTTGATATTGAACCCCAGCTCGATGCCCGAATCAGTGATTTTTCGGGTCCGGGATGGGGACATGTAATTGATGCGATTCGCCAGCTCCATGCGGGTCTGATTAATCGTTTCTATGTCTATGGTGGTGCGGGAACAGGTAAGAGTCATTTGCTTTCTGCAATTTGTGATTCTTATCTGGAAGTGGGGAAAACTGCAATTCAGGTCTCTTTATTGGAACTTTTGGATGCACCTACAGAAGCCATTACCTCACTTGACCGCTATGATCTGGTAGCTTTAGATGATATTGAAGCGATTAGTGGCGTACCCCACTGGCAAAAGGCAGTTTTTCACTTAATTAATTATAATAATGAAGGCGGTGGTCAGCTGGTCTTTTCTTCAAGGTTTGCTCCGATTGAACTTAAGCTGGAATTACCGGATTTACAGTCTCGTTTGACCCAAGCGGTGAGTACGCGCGTTCCGAACGGAAGTCTTTATGCTGACCGTTTTGCCTTGGTATCATCAGTATTGGATAGACGTGGGATTCATCTGGATCAGCAAATTTTTGATTACCTGCTGAGTCATGGTCCGCATCAGACCTCAGTACTTTTACAAACACTTGAACAGATTATTCAACTTTTAAAGGGTGAGAAACTCAAAGTGAGTAATGCTAATTTAAGGCAGATTTATGCATTGATTGACGAATATCGATAAATAATAAAAATTCTTGAGTAATTACTCAAATTATGACAGATTAGAGCAAAATAATTCAAATATCGCTAGGATGATGCGATTTTAGAATAAAAAGAAAGATTATAAAAAATTAGGAGAAGGTCATGCTCAAGAAGAGCTTAGGCATTGCTTTGCTATGTATTATGGGGCAGGCATACAGTGCTGAAATTGTCGTCACCACCACTGAAGATATCGTCAGGGATGATAAAGAATGTTCCCTACGTGAGGCCGTGCAATATATTAATCAGGGGATGGATAAGCCTTATATGGGCTGTGGAGACAACACGCCAATCGCTATTATTACTTTGAAAGAAAAAGAAATCTATAAACTAAACTCTCCCTTACAGATATTGCACTCAGTAAATATCCGTACTGTTTATGATAAAAATATTGGTGATGATCGAGCTGAAGGCTTGAGCAATGCCATTATTCGTGTTGCTGATAATTTGGATGCTTCTACTTTTGGTGGCATATTCAATATTGCCAATACTGAAATTATTTCGGGAATAAGTAAGCAGGTAGCGGTTGAATTTCGTGAAGTGACTTTAGAAGGATGTAAGGTTAATAGCTGTAAATCATCTAAAGGAGGTTTAATCTATAACCAAGGCAAGCTTACACTAAGACATGTCAAATTATATGGTGGTACGGCAAATGAAGGTGGTGCGATTTATGTGGCTGGTACTGATAAAACAGATCCAAGTAAAATTGGTAGCCTTTATATCCTGCAATCTTTGCTTGAGAATAATAAAGCAGATGAAGGAGGAGCTATTTATAGTGAACTACCCAGCTTCGATATTCGACAGTCTGTAATTGCTAAAAATACCACCTTCAATATAAATACGCGTTCATCCAATATTTATACTCGTGATGTATTATCCAATGAAGAAACAGATGTATTGGCTAAACCGCAATCCTATATTTTTAGTTCTACTCTATATGGTAATACAGGTGCGGCAGTTACTATTCTTGATGGGATTGCTGTTAATAATGCCACAATTATTGGTAATTCTATCGGTGTGAAGTTTGATGGGCTTTGTTGCACAAACCTATCTGTAAAGGCTTTTTTAGCGATATAATTTTCAAATGAAGAAGCCTACACACAAAATCTACCGCACAACCAATTGGCCCGCATATAACCGAGCACTCATGAGTCGCGGAAATATTGCCATTTGGTTTGATCCTGCTACGCAATGGTATGCTCCATCAAAAGGCAAACAAGGGCGAAATCAAACCTACTCCGACGCAGCCATCCAATGCTGCTTAATGATTAAATCCTTATTTCGTCTGTCTTTACGTATGGTTACTGGCTTTGTACAAAGTCTGATTAAACTTTGCGGATTAAATTGGATAGCTCCAGATTACACCACGCTTTGTAGAAGACAAAAGCATATTGATATTGTAATCAGCTACCAAAAAAGTAGCGATGGGCTGCATCTACTCATGGACTCTACAGGCATGAAGTTTCTAGGTGAGGGCGAATGGAAACGCAAGAAACATGGATCTGAATATCGTCGCCAATGGCGTAAACTTCATATTGGTATAGATGCCAAAACCCTACAAATACGAGCAGTTCAGCTTACAACCAATAATGTCAGTGATTCACAGGTGCTTGGTGATTTACTTGATCAGATTCCACAAGATGAGCGGATTGACTCTGTTTATACCGATGGAGCTTATGACACCAAGCAATGCCGTCAGGTCATTGCAGATCGGCAAGCGCATGCGGTGATTCCACCTAGAAAAAATGCGAAACAATGGAAAGATACAAAGAGTAGCTCGCTAGAGCGAAATGAATTACTTCGAACAATTAAACGTTTAGGCAGGACACTATGGAAAAAATGGTCAGGCTATCATCGGCGAAGTTTGGTTGAAACTAAGATGCACTGCATTAAATTATTAGGAGATAAACTCAGCGCAAGGAGTTTTGGTAGCCAAGTGAATGAGATCCATGCACGTGTAGCAGTCCTTAACAGATTTACGGAATTAGGTCGCCCACTTACCCAAGTTACGCCTTAAATTTGGCTCAATTAGGGGCGCTTTGCATTTCAAATCTTTGTGCAACAAAGCCATTCCAATATTGTGGCATTTAATACAGGTAAATCTTGTAGCTATGCTTTAAATGGAGGTAATACAGTAGACCAGACAATTACAATGATTATCGCTAATAATGCATTGGATGCTAGTTGTACAATTCCATCAAGTTATTTAACAGAGGCTACGAAAAACATCATCATCCCTGCAGCCATAGAACGTTCAGAATTGCTCTCGGATTATAAACCTGCCTCTCCATATAATATATATTTGCCACTGTATTACCCTATAGATAAAAACAGTAATACAGATTTTGTAAATGCTGGACATCTTAACTGTAGTGAAAGTGATCAGCGTGAAATTTTCCGTGTTTCGAATGGAACATTATTGCTCAATCCAGAGAATGCCAATACCTGTGATATTGGTTCTGTTGAACTGATGCGCCTAACTGCAGCTGATATTCAATCTCTTAATAATACTGCTTATAGTGAAATGCTAGCTGTTTATGATAATCGAATCAATCAGTTAGAAGTTATGCTAAATGATCCAGAGAATGCGTCAAGAAAGTTACAAATTCAGGCTGAACTCAATGATTTTAATGCTCTGTCATCTAATACAAAAAAATATGCAAAATATCGAGCGATTTATATTGATCCATTTGAATTAGCATTGCCTAAGCAAATTGAAATCAATGGTGAATTACGCAACAAGCCTTTTGAGAGTACTCAATACATAGTCAGTGCGCAGGCCAAAGGTGTAGGAAGAATACCTGAGAATATCACTGATGGAACAAATTTATTTCCTTTTAACCCAGATGATCAACAGGTTTGTGAATGGGTACCGGAGCTAAAACGTATTATGTTCTACCGTAAGGATGGAGCTTTAACTCCAACGGGCTTAAATGAATTTTGTGTATATACCATCACAGAGGTGTTATCTAATAGTAATGGTGTAGTTCCAGAAAGTTCTTCAGGAATACTGACTGCCACTTTCAATAATATCGCGCCAGTAGCTAAAGATGATGTTTATACTCTTCGACCAGAAAATAATCTAAGAGTAGAAGTTAATCCATTAAGTAATGACTTTGATGATGATGGTCCAATAGATAACCTTGCTCCAGAGTTCAGAAAAACGCCAATCAATTTAAGTAACACAGCAACGCCAATTCGTTTTGACAAAATTGATAGTTCGGTACTTACTATGCGAGCTGAACGTGAAGGTTTATGTGTAGATGGAACATTAACAGATAAATGTTATGGGGGGAAAATTACATTTGAGGTTAAAAATAATCTGAGTCAATTTGATTATCCAATCACATATTATTTGTATGATGAAGAAGGGGCTAAATCTAAACCTGCTACAATTTATTTGAAAAATAGTGCAAAAAATACTAATAATGAGAGCAGCGGTGGTGGTGCCATTAATATCATTGCTTTATTCGGTCTGCTTGGCATTGCAGCTTATCGTTCACGTCGTTTATTCAAGAGTTAAAGCGTTATAGAAACAATAAAAAAGCCTCAATTGAGGCTTTTTTAATATCTTTTATTTTTGGCAATAATTTTAATAGTCGGGCTGGGAGAATTAGTTTTCAGCAACTATCAAATGTTTGTTGAAATATTCTTCACGAATCGCAGGGCGTTGTTCAGGCGTCGCTTTTTGCATACGTGAAGCTAACTCTTTGCGTTCATGAGAACTCATTTTTTGCCAGGTTTCGCGCATCTTTTGCTTTTCAGTTTCAGGCAGTTGGGTAAACCAGTCCATGCGCTGTTGTAAGCTTACGCTTTGCTCTGCAGGAAGTTCTTTTAATGTCTGATAACGCTTAATTAAAGCGACCTGTTCTGCATCTGAAAGACTATTCCAGGTTTCATTGACTTGTGTATCAGCATCTTCGGAAAAAATCCAAAAGCGCTCAAATCCGGCAAAGCTGGTTTGAAGAAAGCCGAATGCACAAAATGCGAGTGCGAGTTTTTTAGCTGCCATGTGGAACCTGGTCCTCACCTAAAACCATTAACATTTCCAAGTCTTCAACCATTTGGGGTGAAAGCTTAGGTACGGACACGACTTGGGTTTGAGGCTCCTCTTGATTAGCGACATTCGGTAAAACAACAATACCTGCAATGGCAGCTGCAAGTGCAAAACCTGACATTTTGAAGAATGCAAAACGAGAATGCTTGGTCTCCTGAATTTCTTCAAGAACACGGTTCATCACAACAGGTTTGTCCTTATGCTGTTGTGCCATACCATCAAGTTTGGAAGTTACTTTTTTAAGAAATCATCTTGATTCATTCGGATGACCCTCCCAGAAATGGATTTAAATGTGCAAGTGAGGCACGCAGACCCTGGATTGCACGGTGATAGTGAGTTTTCACACTGCCTTCGCTGCAGTTCATAATTTGTGCGGTGGTATGCGTATCAAAACCTTCCCATGCACGAAGCATGAAAGCCTGTTGTTGACGAACAGGCAATTGGGCAATGGCTTGCTGGATTTCTTCAGCTGTAACGGCTTGATCCAGAAACTCTAATGGGGATGGCGTTGCTTCATCGACGACATCATTGAGTTCGGCATCATCGTCATCGAGCTGAACTTTTTAAAAAATGAAAATGGCTGATTACGACGCATTTCTTTACGTCGCCAGTCCTGTAACTTATTATTTAAAATGGTGTAGAACAGGGGATACCATTCTTCAGTGGATCGATCTGCATAGGATTTATGCAGGGAAATAAACGCTTCCTGGACCAGATCCATGGCAATGCCATGCTGGCTTTGGGTTGCACTTTCCATCATCACCAATGCACGACCCGTTACGTCTTGCATAAAATTCTTCAGGCGTGACTCAGCTGTACTCTTTAGAGTACTGGCATCTTGCGACTGAAGCTGTTTTGGCGCTAAATCCATAGAGATGGAAAATCCTGTCATTGGATACCCACCATTATTTTCAAGTACATATCTATATAACGTTGAAAATAATGGTTTGGTTGACATTACACTTGATTATTTTTTCTAGTGTAATCTATTTTTTATGCAGGTCGCTGAGAAATAAAATAAAGTAACTTAAATGTGTGATCAGATACGTTGACGGACCATTTCAAAGAAACAGATTGAACCTGCAATGGCAACATTCAGTGATTCCTGACCGCCTGGTTGAGGGATAGTAACTGCTTCGGCATGTTCCAGTGCATAGTCAGAAACGCCTTGCCCTTCATTGCCCAGAATCCATACACAGGCCTTACGCAAATCTTTGCTATATAAGCTGCTAGAACGGTGAGAGCTGGTCACATAAACAGGAATCTTAAAGTTATTAAGCACTTCTTCTAAAGTGACATTTTCAAAACACTGTAAAGAAAAATGTGCACCCATTCCTGCACGTAATACCCGTGGAGACCAGAGCGATGCAGAACCTTTGGTACAAATGATCTGATCAATGCCAGCCGCAGCAGCTGAGCGGAGCAGGGTACCAACATTGCCCGGATCTTGAACATTTTCAAGAATTAGTGTGTCTGCGGTGTAATCCAATGCTTGGCTAGAGCTTGGAATATCCACGATCGCCATGCAGGCAATCGAAGTTCCTAATGTACTTAAGTCTTTATATAAAGATTCACCAATAACGAAAACGATACCGGTGTATTTCTGTAAAATGATCTCAAAGTCCGGATGTTGCAGGGCATGTTCGGTGGTGAAAATAGAATTGATTTTCTTGCTTTCATGAAGCCATGCAAGACACAGGTGTGTGCCTTCAAGCACAGTTTGTCCTTGCTTTTTTCGATACGAATTCTGTTCAATCAAGCCACGCAAGTGCTTAATTTTAGGATTATCTTTAGATTCAAGGAAGATTGTTGGCATGGGAGAGAAGTCCACGGCAGTCAGTAGAACGCCAACTGCCGTTTTTAAATATTAGTTATGGTAGCTAGTGACAAGAGCAACTTCGTTTTTCGAACCGATGATCACTGGAACACGCTGATGCAAGTCAGTAGGCTGGATGTCAAGAATGCGAACACGACCAGTCGTAGATGCACCACCTGCCTGTTCCATCAACATACTCATTGGATTTGCCTCATACATCAGACGTAAACGGCCAGCTTTTTTCGGATCTTTCAGGTCATATGGATACATGAAGATACCGCTACGGCACAGGATACGGTGAATATCGCCTACCATACATGCAACCCAGCGCATGTTAAAGTCTTTTTCACGAGAACCAGTTTTGCCTGCAAGAAGTTCATCGATATAACGTTTTACAGGTTCTTCCCAATGACGTTGGTTTGATGCATTAATTGCATATTCTTTAGTATCTGCAGCAACCTGAATATTTTCAGAAGTCAGCAGGAATTCCTGGGTTTCTGGATCGAAAGTGAAAAAGATTGTACCTGCACCTACAGTCAGTGCCATCATGGTAGATGGACCATACAATACATAACCGGCTGCAACCTGATTGACACCCGCTTGCATGAAGTCTTCTGCCTGAGTTACAGCATTCTTAGCAGGTAAAATCGAGAAGATGGTGCCAACACACATATTGATATCAATATTGCTTGAACCATCAAGTGGATCGAACAATACCAGGAACTGACCATTTTCCTGTGCAGGAGTGAACTCATCCAGTTCTTCAGATGCCAGACCACCTACATTTGGATGAATTTTTAATGCATCGATCAAATAGTCATTAGAGATGACATCCAGTTTTTTTTGTTCTTCGCCCTGAACGTTCTCATGCTGAGCACTGCCCAATACGCCAGCCAATGCACCTTTTTGCAGTGCTTGATCAATTGTCTTACATGTATTTGCAATTGTTTCAATCACTTGTGCAAGTTCAGGTGTGAGATTCCCAGTTTTTTGCTGTAAAAATTGGGAAAGGCTTAGGTAAGACATGTCAGAAAAACTCCGAATAAAAATTTATCAGAATGATAAAAATGTAATTGGGCTATATTTTAGATGAGAACGAGGTAAAAGAAAAATTAAACTGAGACTATTTGCTATGATTTTACACTTGCAAGTCCGCTAGAAAATGCTATGTTGATTAAAAGGAAAACATAGGTTCAGGAGCACAAATATGACAACATTAAAGTTTGATGCGACTCCTACGCCGAGCGAAGCCATTAATTTAGATGAAATTTCTGAAGATAAGATGAAGGAAGCCTGGAAGGCTTATGAGGCTAAGCCGGAGTATAAAGAGTTCAATAAACACGACATGATTGAGTCGATGCAGCATCCCGAGGACGAAGAAGCTCAACACTAAAATATTTTTCGCATTCAAAAAAAGCACTCATCAATGAGTGCTTTTTTATTTGCAGAACTGAGAACAGTTCCGGCAGTTTTATTTGAGTAGTGGTGGAACCGCTTCGTAGTTAATTTCTACACGACGGTTTTCTTTCCAGGCATTTTCGTCATGACCTGGATTCACTGGCATTTCTTTACCATAGCTCACCGCTTCAAGTTGACCTGCATTCACGCCAGTTGTTATCAGGAAGCTTTCTACCGCTTTGGCACGACGTTCACCAAGTGCCATGTTGTATTCACGTGTACCACGTTCATCGGTGTGACCTGTCAAAGCAACACGTGAATTCGCATTTGCCATCAGGAATTGGGCATGGGCTTGCAGGGTAAGAAGATCGTCATTTGACAGTTCGCTACTGTCATAGTCGAAGTGCACCACACGTTTTGCCAGGTAAGCTTTATTTTCAGCAGTCACACCTTTAGAAGATGCACCAGCCATGCTTTGTGCATTTAGTGCAGCATCTTCGCTCAAACCTTGAGTGTCGACAGTTGTTGCTGAACCTGTGCCAAGTTCACCAGTTTGCGTTTGTGTTGCCGGTTTACGGCTGGCACAGCCAGTCATCACTAGTGCAGCAGCCAGTAATGGAAGTGCGAATAATTGTACTTTTTTCATCTTCATCTCCATGAAGTTTTGAGTATGTTGAAGTAATGGATTATTTAGGTGCCCAAGCTGGTTCACGAACTTCACCTTGTTCACTTGGCAGGTTCATACGGAAACGGCCATCAAGTGACATGATCGATAGCAGCCCACGTGAACCTTCACGTGTTGCATAGACTACCATCTGACCATTTGGTGAGAAGCTTGGTGATTCATCCAGACTGGTAGGCGTGAGGATATTATTCACACCTGAATTCAAGTCTTGAATGGCAACTTTGTAATTACTGCCACTTGGACGGTGAACTAATGCCAGTTTTTTACCATCTGCGCTTAAAGTACCGCGAGCATTGAAAGCACCACGGAAAGTAAGACGCTTGGTTGCACTGTTGGCAAAATCATAACGATAGATCTGTGGTGAACCGCCGCGGTCAGAGGTAAAAATAAAAGATTTGCCATCTGGTGCATAACGCGCCTCAGTATCAATCGCTGAGTCATTTGTCAGTCGTTTTAACTGGCGAGTTTCCAGATTCATTTCATAGATTTCAGGATTGCCATGCATAGAAGCTGTAAATAGCATGCTCTTACCATCTGGGGAAAAACTTGGCGCACCATTGAGACCACGGAAGCTGGCCAATTTTTCACGTTGACCAGTTGCCAGATTTTGTAGGTAAATTGCCGGACGTTTGGTTTCAAATGAAACATAGGCAATCTTTTTCGCATCTGGTGTCCAGGCTGGGGACAGGATTGGATCACGTGAAGTCAGGATGGTTTTTGGTTGTTCACCATCGGTATCAGCAATCTGCAGGGTATAACGCTGATCAGGTGTCGCAGGATTGCGCAGTACATAAGCAATACGGCCGCTGAAATCGCCCGGAATACCGGTCAATGCCTGGAAAATGGCATCACTGATCATGTGAGCAGCTTGACGGGTACGTGTAGCCGGTACTGTTAACAGTTCATTCAATAGATACTGTTTTTTCTCAATATCATAGAGCTGATATTGAATTTCATAAGAACCATCAGCATTGGTTTTGGATGAGCCTGTTACCACATAAGGGACACCTGCAGCCGCCCAGGCATCCGCATTCGGATTATTCAGGGTTGCTGTTGCCGGCAGGTTTTTTGAAGCACTAGTAAACTTGCCAGAACGGTTCAGGTCATTTTCTACAATCGGGTAGATGCTCTGGTCCTGACTGAATGGCACGATCGCAATCTTTGGAGCTGCTTCAGGGGCCTTAGTAATTTCAAGATGCAGTTGCGCCTGTGATTGTGTTGCAGTCAGTGTACCCAGCGCAGCGAATATGGCAAGGCAGAGTAAGTGTTTGCGCGTTTTTTCCATCATTCGTTATTTACTCAAATCAACGGATTTATTGTGAATATGATTGCGTTACATCATCGCATGAATTTGGCTGAATGAAACCACTCAGCAATGATCAAACTGTTATAACACTGTGAAAAGTGAATATTATTTTGCCGCTTTTTGCTGAAGTTTAACTTAAAAAAATAAAAGCCATAACTGTTTTTCAGATTATGGCTTAAATTTTTATTGTGCAGTGAAGGTAGAGGTGAAACTCCGGGCTTCACGCCGTGCATCTGGATCAGATGGCATCGGGTAAGGTGCAGCAGCACGAACTGCGGCTTCTACACTGGCTTTCATGTCCGGATCGCTAGCATTCACGATCACAGAAACCACAGAACCGCTGTCACTTAAGGTAACCCGGGCAGTCGCTTTCTGACCGGAAGAACCAGTAGGCGTATCCCAGGCACGCTTGATCTTATTTTCAAAGTCGCGTTTTGCTGTAGAGGCAATCCGTTTTGCTTCAGCTTTTTTCTGGGTAGCTTCTTCAGCGGACTGTTTAGCAGCAGAAGCTTTTGCCTCAGCTTCAGCCTGTGCTTTAGCTTCGGCATCCGCTTTAGCTTTCGCATCGGCAGCAGCTTTATTTTTGGCGGCGGCATCCGCTTTAGCTTTAGCATCTGCTTCTGCTTTGCGTTTGGCCTCAGCATCGGCTTTCGCTTTTGCAGCGGTATCCGATTTTTCCTTGGCAGCGGCATCTGCTCTGGCTTTCGCGGCAGCATCAGCCTTACGTTTTGCTTCGGCATCAGCTTTCGCTTTTGCATCAGCGGCAGCTTTATTTTTCGCAGCAGCATCGGCTTTTGCCTTAGCAGCAGCTTCAGCCTTGGCTTTCGCCTGTGCATCCGCTTGCTGTTTAGCTGCTAAGTCAGCTCGCTTTTGTGCTTCTAGTTTTGCTTTTTCTGCAGCAACTGCTTTCTGCTGAGCTTGCTGTTCTGCACGGCGGGCAGCTTCTTGTTCAGCTTTTGATTTGTTTGCAGCATCGGCTTTTGCTTTAGCAGCCGCTGCCTTGGCCTGTTCTGCAGCCTCAGCACGTTTTGCTGCTTCTGCTGCTTGCTGTTCAGCCTTGCGTTGTGCTGCTTCTGCGGCTTTCGCTTCTTGTGCGGCCTTTTGAGTATCTACTTTTGGTGCCGGTGGCGTCACTGGCGGGGCAGCAGTTGGAATTACTGGGGCTGCTTCCGTAGGCTCAGCAGTCTGCGTGATTTGTTCTGCCACATTTTCATGGGCAGTTTCATCAAACTCGGTTTCTTCACGTGTGACCGGTTTTAAGTCTTCAGGATTTACCAGGACAGTTTTAATCTGTTTTGGCGGTTCCGGCGGTTTGCTCATCCCCAGATAAAGTAATCCCACCAAAGCGACTGTATGGACTCCAATCGTGAATCCAATCGCGAGCACTTTCTGCTTAGAGGGTGGCTTTTTGAAATCTTTCATAAATTACTTTATAGGGGCGGTAAGCAAGCCGACTTGTGCGAGACCGGCATCCTGTAGGGCAGACATGAGTTTCATGACTTCGCCATAAGGACGAGTCTCACTCCCATTAATCAAAACGCTAAGCTGTTTGTTCGCAGTCTGTGCTTCATTTTGTGCATTGGTCAGGACTGTTTTTAATTCATCGAGCGTTAACACATCATTTGCGTGATTTTTATCTTCTAATTTAATCGTACCATCTGCTTCTAAAGTCACGATGGCAGGGCGGTCCTCAGCTTGAATGGGATTGCTATTGGCTTGTGGCAAATCAACCTTAATACCGGTAGTAATCATAGGTGCCGTCACCATAAAAATCACCAGAAGCACCAACATCACGTCAATATAAGGCACGACGTTCATGTCACTTTTCAGTGGTTTTTTAATACGCTCAAAGCGTCCTGAACGTTGAATAGCCATTAGTCATTGTCCTGAGGCTGGCCAAGTGACTGACGTTGTAACAGGGCCACCATTTCTTCTGCGAACAGGGCACGATCAGAATAAACTGCTTCACCTTTAGCTGTGTAATGGTTGAATGCCAATACTGCTGGAATGGCAGCAAATAAACCAATTGCGGTTGCAATTAAAGCTTCCGCAATGCCTGGCGCTACAGTTGCTAGCGTGACCTGATCCATATCTGCCAGACCAATGAAAGCATTCATGATGCCCCAGACTGTACCGAACAGACCGACATAAGGCGCAACTGAACCGATACTGGCCAAGGCACCTAAGCCATTTTCCAGGCTACCCTGATCACGGCTTAAGCCCACGCGCAGAATACGTTCAGTGCCTTCAATCGACTGGGTAGTAGAGGCATTGCGTTTTTTCAGTTTAAGAAACTCACCCAGGCCCTGATAGAAAATATCTTCCAGACCAGTACGTTTAGAGTTCAGCTGAGCATTGTTATAAAGCGTATTCAGTTCAGCGCCAGACCAGAAGATCTTCTGAAAATGTTCATCTTCTGCCTGTGCTTTTTTGTAGCCCATGTAAAGCTTGGCAATCAGATACCAGCTATACAGAGATGCCAGTAAAAGAGACAGCATAACCAGTTGTACGACAGGGCTTGCTTGTAAAATAAGATCTGATACTTGTAGGGATGATGCTAACTCGGTTGCCATAGTGTTTACATGTGCCAATTCATTTTTTTAATCTTGTTCCAATTCTTTTCGAATCAGGTCGCGTATTTCATCAGGTAGGCGACGTGGACGCATATCAGCGCCGATACAGGCCAGCTCTACCTCACCCGATGCAAGCATGATTTCACCACGATAAATATTTTGTTGCAATACAAAAGATGAAGCTTTAAGTGAAACGACACTTGCAGTGACGGTAATTAAGTCATCCATCATAATAGGACGCGAATATTTCACGTTAATTTTATGTACAACAAAATTGTAATCTTTTTGATGCCAGTAGTGGCTGATGCCTGATGCACGCAGCCATTCGGTACGTGTACGTTCCATAAAGCGAATATGATTGGCGTGATAGACAATGCCACCCGCGTCTGTGTCTTCAATATAAACGCGGATATTGAATTCAAATTTATTCGCCATAATGCTTTTCCATTGGTTTTACATGCAGATTAATGCTGCTTTCTGCACCTAATTTTGAGCTTAGAATTTGTCAAAATCAGGCTACAAGTCAAGTGATATCAGGCTGGGCAGTTTAGCATACTGACTTTTTTGACCAATGGCACAAGATTTCAAAGACGTGAAAAATTTTACCTGTAGAGGCGGTATTAGAGAGACTGCTAGCGATAAGAACTAATCAATTAATTTTTAAACAGTCCTGCATTGAACTGGATGATTATCACGGTCGCCTTTAAAGAAAATGGATTGCGTATCGCGGTTTATGGACAGTACATAACTTGGACTATTATGAGGGTGATCACGATCTACCCAGCGAATTTGAGGAAGTTGAAGCAGAGGTTGAGCGTTAACGTAAGTCACTGAAGCTTCACCATTCCAGCAGGCATTTTCGGCACAGATGGAGACATGTTTATGACGATTGACTGAGATTGTTAATTTATCTGGTGAAGAACTAGATGGGTTTTTAATACAATTTGGATGCGGGCAAAGACTTTGTAAAATTGCATTATTGCACTCCCAGACATCTTGGGCAGAAGTTATTACTGGATATAAAATAGCGCAGGTCGCCAATAAGAAAACTTTCATGACTTAATCCTCATTGAATACTTTTTTATAGTCTTAGAATGCCTATCTGCTGATTTTTATTTGTATTTTGAAAAGGATGTATGGAAGAAAATTTAATCAGAATAGACAGTTTAAGCTTTATATTTTTTCTGAAGAATTTTAATCACTTTTTATTTTAAGTGAGTATTGCTTCTCATTTTTTAATTTAAAAGGTTTATATAGACCGATCAATATCTTCAGAAAAAAGATTTGTAGCGAACGGTAAAGAGTAAGCATAATATGTAATAAAGAATTAAAGTTTTAAATCTTATAATATATTTAACATGCTTGAATATTAGACGATAAGAGAGGAGGTGTTGAAGCAAAAATATATTTGAAAATACAAGTTATTTAGACAGTTTTTAAATAGATGAATGGCATGCTATTAAATAATAGCTAAAATAAATTAATCTCATTTTATACAGTTTTTAATTAAACTAATTGAACAACATTAAGAATCACTAGCAAAAGGAAAGTAAATCACCTGTTCTGATTTAAACACTAAACTCTAATTGCTTTGATCTGTTTTTTATTATAAAAGTTCATAGACTGATTTTCTTTCTAAGGGGAGCTGAAAATAGTACGGTAAATATCTACCTATGATTATTCCGGAATATAAGAGAAGAGAGCAGATGTTTAAATCAGAACAGATAAAAAAGTGTTGTATCGAAAGATGAAAAAATGAATGAGTCCAAAAACTCATTCATTTAGATGCATCATATTATTTCTTCTTTTTCCAATTGGCCTGCACCTGCTCAGCTACTTTTGGATAGTCCAGAATAAAGCGAACATGGCTTTCGACCCCAGTTTTCAGGGTCGCATCATCCACAATGAAATTCGGGTTATGGTTTGGTGCGGCCTGATTCATATCCTGATCAGCTGGTGTTGCTCCAACAAACACAAACAGGGATGGCATCAGCTGGCCATAGTAAGCAAAATCTTCACTAGCGCTGGCATTGTTGTCTAAAACATGCAGTTTATCTTCGCCATGTACGCTTGCTAAGGTCGGGCGCATCAATGCAGTCAAGGTTTTATCATTGGTGGTGACCGGTGCATAGGGAGAGATTTCAACCTTGACCTTGACATCGTTGGCAGCAGCATTGTGTTCCAGCATTTTCGGCAAGTCTTTTAAAATGCCTTGACGCACATCTTCACTATTGGAGCGGATGGTGCCGACCATATTGACCTGATCTGGAATGACATTACCGGTTGTGCCGCCCTGTATGCTGCCAATACTGACCACGCCCATCCCTTTAGTCAGGTTGGCTTTACGGCTGATCAGACTTTGTAAATTGGTCACCATCTGGGCAGAGGCATAAATCGGGTCTTTACCTGCCCAAGGCATGGAGCCATGTACCTGACTGCCATTCACCTGAATGCTTAAATGATCGGCACTATTTAAAATCACACCATCTTTATAGAAAATATTGCCACTTGGCATACCTGCCATGACATGCATCCCGAAAATCACTTCAGGTTTTGGATTGTTCAAGGCACCATCGGCAATCATTTTGCGTGAGCCAATCTGATCGCCATGGGTGAAATTATCAATATCTGCACCACCTTCTTCAGCTGGCTGGAATACAAACACCACTGTTCCTGCGATTTTATCTTTATTGGCGGCCAGAACTTTGGCTGCCCCTAGGAGCATGGCAGTATGTGCATCATGACCACAGGCATGCATTACATGGGTTTCTTTGCCCTGATAAATCGCTTTTTGCTTGCTGGCGAATGATACTGGTGCAGTTTCCTGGATGGGTAAGGCATCCATATCTGCACGCAGGGCCATGACTGGACCCGGTTTTGCACCTTTCAAAACTCCAATCACACCAGTCTTGGCA
Organism: Acinetobacter sp. HA; assembly: GCF_000264725.1. Lineage (NCBI taxonomy): Bacteria > Pseudomonadati > Pseudomonadota > Gammaproteobacteria > Moraxellales > Moraxellaceae > Acinetobacter > Acinetobacter sp. HA. Next base: position 75,852 of record NZ_AJXD01000003.1, read on the forward strand.
TAACCTTTGCGGACCTCAATACCATAGGACTTCAGTTCCCTTTGCACCAGTTCGGAGGTTTTAAATTCCATATTGCCCAGTTCAGGATGCTGGTGGATATGCTGGCGTAACTTGATGGTATGAGCTTCAGCTTTCTGCACAGAATTATCAATCCAGTCTGCCAGACTCATCTGACTGGCAAACGCAAGTGGAAGACAAAGGCAAAGCCGCTTATACATATTCATATCTGGGGAGAACCTTAAGAATCGGAGATGGTTAAAAGGATATTCTAGAATGGCATACTGGCTTTAAATTAACCAAAACCTGCACGGTATATAGTCAATACTTCTAAGGTATAAAGAGGGAGTTACCTTGCTGTTTAAGGAAATTATTCAGTAAGTTTTATTGTAATTTTATGTATCTCAGGGACATGTGGTTTTTCTCTCTTTATATACCTGCTTCCTATATTGAAATTTATTCAAAGAAGTATAGATCGATCAAATGATTAAATTTTGAATATTTATGATGAGGTATGTACCAGATTGGCATTGGGATTGCATGAAGTTAGCTTGCATTAATTTTTCATGGAATTTGAACATATGTTAAAACCTTTAGCTTTGTCTCTTGCTGTTGCAGCAAGCTTTTCTTTTATTTCTGCACATGCGGCAGCTGAAGATTTTAAAATTTTAAAACAGCTTGAAAGTAAACCAGTCTTACTCAAAAGTGGGGAATATAAAGGGAATTACTATGTTCCAAGCACCTTGAATACCATCACTTGGGGCTATTTACCTAACAAAGATGCCAAACCTGTGTTGACCATTCCATCGGGCAGCACTATTACCTTTGATACAGTTTCGCATGAAGGCTTGCTTGAAGACCAAGGACGTGATGCTGAAAAGTATTTCACTTCTAAAGGTGTGAAACCTGAGCATATTTTGCCTGAAGCGAAACTGATTACAGGTTCTAAGTTAAAGCACGATTTCCATAAAGATGGTCCACATATTATTACCGGACCTGTCTATGTGAAAGATGCGATGCCAGGTGATATTTTAAAAGTCGAGATTTTAAAAGTTGAGCCACGTGTGCCTTATGGTGTGATTTCAAACCGTCATGGTAAAGGCACATTGCCTGAGTTTCCTAAGAGTCAAAAGCATGATCATGCATCGCCTGCAAACCCAGAAGCCTATGGCAATGTTTCCATCTTTACTCCAATTGAAAAGAATAAAGAGGGTATTTGGGAAGGCGTTTTAAAAACCGAGTCAGGCAAAGCAATTCGTTTCCCATTGAATCCATTTATGGGCACGATGGGTGTTGCACCAAATACGAGCGACCCTGTGCATTCTGTGCCACCATCGTTCTATGGCGGTAACATTGATATTAATGATTTAACCGCAGGTGCAACGGCTTACTATCCAGTTCAAGTACCGGGTGCGTTGTTCTATACGGGTGATAGTCATTTTGTTCAAGGTGATGGTGAGGTCGCATTAACCGCACTTGAAGGTTCTGCACGTGCGACCTTTAAAATTACGGTATTAAAAGCGGGGAGTGATAAAATACCAGGTAAATCGTTGAAGCAGCCTTTGGGTGAAATTGATGAGTTTTGGATTACACCGGGCTTGGATGAAGACCTTGATGAAGCGATGCGTAAATCAACGCGTGAAGCGGTACGTTTTCTGGTTGATGAATATGGGATTTCAGAAGAAATTGCTTATGCGTATTTAAGTGCTGCGACTGATTTTGAAGTATCGCAAGTCGTAGATAGAACTAAAGGTATTCATGCCATGATTCGTAAAGCGGACTTTAAAGAGTTTAAGAAAGACGCGAAATAATTTTTGAATAAAACTTAGAAAAATAGGTTTGTACTTTTGCCAACTGATTTAGACATGGTCAGTTGGCTTTTTCTTTTGTAGTAGGAAATAGCAAAGTATGAGGTAACATTATTTAATTTTTATATATTTTGAAGAATTATGATAAAGTTTTACTACTATAAGCTAAATCATATAAGACTATCTTAATGGGTTTAAGAAGTAATTTTTTATCATAGCTTTTTTAATAATAATTAAATTTTTATGGGGTGAGAATGACGCAAAGAAAAGATGATAAATTTAGTCTAACGCTAAAACTTTTAATAGGCTTTTTAATCGTTTGCCTTTTTATATTAGACCTCTTTCATAAATCATTTTTTGCTCAGTTCCAAGTTGTAGATTCCAGCGATTAAATTGAATCTCAAACCAAGTCTTTTACCTCTATTTCGATAACGCTCAGCAAGGATTTTGAAGGTTTTCAGGCTGCCAAATACATGCTCAATTCCGATTCTTCTTTTATTGATTTCTTGATTATAGATTTTCAATTCAGGATCCAATTTACAGTGTCTTTTGGCTTTTAATGGCAACAGGCTATTCGGATACAACACATAAATCCCCTGATAGCCTTTATCTGCAAGGATAAAAGCCCCAAAAGGAATCTGGTTTAAATTGCGTTTGAACAACTCGAAATCATGCACTGCACCGC
>NZ_AJXD01000004.1:0-48581 GCF_000264725.1 Acinetobacter sp. HA
AAAATACCGGGTCATTGGGAAGCTGATTTAATTAAAGGTAAAGACAATAAAAGTTCGATAGCAACACTTATTGAACGAAATACACGGCTCTGTATCTTGGCAACATTACCTGATGCAAAGGCAGAATCAGTGCGCAAGGCTTTAACTGAAGCTCTGAAATATTTACCTGCAGAACTGCGTAAAACGTTGACCTATGACCGTGGACGCGAGATGTCAGAACATAAAATACTCGAAGAAGATTTAGGCATAGATGTATATTTCTGTGACCCACATTCACCTTGGCAAAAAGGCACATGCGAAAATATGAATGGTTTAATTAGGCAATATTTACCTAAAGGGATTGATTTAAATCAGGCAGATCAGCATTATTTAAATCAAGTTGCCATGTCACTGAATACTCGTCCTAGAAAGGCGTTAGATTGGCTTACACCATTAGAGAAATTTGCTCAGCTTGTTGATTATCATATGGCTTTTGAAACTGTCGCACCTCATGTTTGAATTCGCCTTTTCTCGTATTTTAAACTGTATGTTCAACCGTATTTTCTAAATTTCTTATTATTTGCTGTACATCTTCAGAAATTGGCATTTTTTGCATGCTATTTTTATTTATACAAACCAGAACCGCTTCAGAAATTGCCACTATACTTTGCTGCTGCTCACTCCATAATAAATAACTCATACGAAATGAGGTAGTGCCTATATCTTCAATACGCACACCGATTTTAAGTTGATCCGGATAAACCACAGGCTTTAAATAGCGACATTGATTCGTAGCCACAACAGTTAATAATGGACCAACCAGTATATTTAATCGATCCAGATAAGCCAGTCGGGCACTTTCAATATAACGGTAATACACCGCATTATTAACATGACCAAAGGCATCCATATCACCCCAAGCCACGCGTTGCTCAAAAATCACTGGATACTGCGCAAGTGATTCCATATATTATCCCCTATATTCTTGTATCAATAAAATTGGCATTTGATTCAAACACCTGATTCAGTTGTTGTTGTAACTCATCCTGCCCCTGCAAGGCAGATTTAATGCGCAGATAACTCATACGCACATCATCTGGATAGAGTGCAAGCAGTTGCTGGGCTTCCTCTACTCGACCCGCAGCTTGCAGTACATGCCATTTGGCAAATGTTAAGACCGGCACTGCTGTATATTTTTCTTCCCACAATGAAATTTGCTGGTTAATAATTTCATAATCAGGATTTTGTCGAAGTAATTGTTGCTGAAACCATAAATAAAATACGTCCTGATTAAATTGCTGTTCCAATAAATGCACTGCTAGCGCTTCATGCTCGGCACTCATTTCAGGCATTTTAAATAACAACTTCAGCCACAATATTTTGACGGTATAGTCACGTGTAAATATTTCTTCGCTTAAGTCGATATAGCGCTGTTGCAAGTATTTTAAATCTTCCTGATCCGCCTGTTCAAAAGCCAGTAATAATTGTTCTAGCCAAAGTGTTTTAGTATTTTGCTCTAAATGACCATATTGAGTTGATCTTAAATACAACCAGGGAAATTTCAAGGCAAATTGTCCCCATAATTTGGTTAATCGCTGCTCATAAGCTGATTTAACTTTAAACAGCCACGGGGATAATTCATGCTGATTTAAGAATTCAAGATGGGTTAATGCCTGCTGACCGTCCTGTTGCGATAAGTACACTTCAATACGCTGTAATTCAGCCAGTTCAAATGCCATCGGATTGGACTGATTTAAAGATTTCAAGGCCTCATCAAAATCTTGCTGCCCCCAAGACAAACGTGCATGAATAATATCTTTTAATAATCCAGACTGGACAAAAGACTGCTGAATAAAATCACGTTGATCCTGTGAGGCATTGAGCAGCCACACCACTGCCAGCTGTTCATAAGGATGTAAATGATGAAAACTGAAAACGCGCTGTTTTTTGCGCTGCTCGCGATTCAGATAACGCGTAACCGCATACCACAGCATATGCATGACAAAGCTGATCGTAACCAGTAGCGCTGCCAGTATCCATAGACTGGTCTGTACCTGCCAGTTACGCCAGTACAGATAGACATACCCTGGTCCGTGACCGTAACTGAGTAGACTTAAAGCCGCAATACCGAGCAGACTGACAAATAAATAGGCAAGCAGAATCTGTTTCATAAGCGATCAGCTCATTAAGGTACGGGCATTCAGAGGAGGAACCGGTGTCAGCGGTATGGTGCGGATCTGTTCCAGCTGTTTAACCCATTGCTGGCTTTTCGCATCCGGTAATTGTTTGAGGACTTCAGCCACGGCACCAAGCGATTGCTGGAAAGGAATTTGCTGACTTTGCTGTAGCGCGTTTTGTGCCATCAATAAACGTAATTGCGCCTCTTTCAACACTAGTCCTCGCTGCATTAACACCGTACTTGGCTGCTGCACAGCTTCAATTTGAATCAGATTGCGCCAGAAGGAACCAGACTCTGCCGGTGTGGCACTGTGCTGGGCTTTTAACTCCCTGGCAATTTCAGCATCCATTTGATTAAGTAAATCCCGGATTTTATTCTGCTGTACCAGACGACTATTGATGAACTGTTGCAACATTACCTGATCTTTACTGAGTACACGCTCCAAACCGTCTAATAAAGCCGGTGCAAGCGTATAATTCGGCAAATCCAGTTGCAGCTGACTGAGTTTTTCCAATGCTGTGCTGTATTGCTGCTGCTGCAAAGCGAACTCAATCAGGCTGAGTTGCTGACGAACCAGTTCGGCATCATGCGATTCAGGTGCAGTAGCTATCTGTGAGTTGAATACAGCTGGTGCATCCTGGCGCTGTTCAGTTACCTGGCGTTTAAGTGCAACCACCTTGTCATTCAAACTGGCATTTTGCTGCTGCAATAGAGTAAAGCTGGAGCTGAGTTCTGTATGGGCCTGGCGCAAACTGAACAGGTCATAACTGATTTTGACCATCCAGGCGAATGCCACAATGAACAGCACGATTAAAATTTTCTTCATGAGTTCCCCAGTACTCGCTTCATCTCCCGTACGATCACATCGCTGCTCAGGCTCTCAAGTTGTACATACTCAAATGCTGCAGCATGATGTTGACGGTATTCCCCTAAAATAGCAGCCAAACGTGGGCCTAAAACCAAATAAATTCCCTTGCTGATCAGGGAGATGTCCTGCTGCATTAGCTGCACCCAGTTTAACCAGCTGGCTTCACTACTCATCAGAACCATATAATGGCGATTGTCCTGCAATCGAGGCAAAAGCGCAGCTATGGTCTGTTGTGACTGAACCGGACACTGACGTTGATACAGTACAAAATTTAGTACCTCAACACCCTGCTGACGCAAATGGTCCATCATAAATAATCGACCGCCCTCACCTCGCCAAAAGGCTACAACAGCATCTTTTTCAAGACTCTCCAAAATCGGTAATTGTAGCATTCCTTCAGAGGTTTCAACCTCAGGCACATGACTTTGAATGCCATATTGTAGCAATGCCTGTTCAGTGCTTCGCCCTACAGCAATCCACTGTATATGGGCCAATGTAGCCAGTTCAATGCCTGCCTGCGCCAGATATTGCATGCCAATCTGCACCGCAGTCGGACTCACCACCACAATGACTTGAGCACGATTCAACTGCTGATACAAGCTATTCAATTCTGCTGAATAAGGCTGTGCAACCAGCTCCAGCAAAGGTAGCTCCACCACAGGAATTTGTGCTGCCTGTAACTGCTGTGTGAGTCGGACAGCACGATCCTGAGGACGAGTATTGATAAACAGCATGAATCTTATGAATATAGTGCTTTAAGCAAATCACCCGCACCTTGGGCTAATAGATTCTGTGCCAGAGCCACACCGAGCTGCTCCGCCTGATTTACATCACCCTGTAATTCTGCTTTTAATAAAGTGGCACCATCCACGCTACCCACACGGCCTTCGATGGCAATTTTACCATCCTGTAAAGTTGCATAACCTGCAATCGGCACCTGACAACCACCTTCCAGATAGGCATTAAATGCGCGTTCAGCACGGACACAGGCATCAGTCTCCGCATGTAAGAGTGGCAGGATCAGGTCAAGTACGGCCTGATCACGATCACGACATTCAAGACCAAGCGCACCCTGTCCCACAGCTGGTAAACTGACCGCAGGCTTAAGCGTATGACGAATACGATCTGCCAATCCCAGACGTTTTAAACCGGCACTGGCAAGAATAATAGCATCGTAATTACCTGCATCGAGTTTCGACAGCCGTGTGCCGACGTTACCTCGCAGATCAATGATCTCAAGGTCCGGACGTGCCTTTAAAATCTGACTCTTACGACGCAGACTGGATGTGCCTACTTTAGCGCCCTGTGGCAACTCGTCAAAGCTGGCATAGGTATTAGACACAAAGGCATCCAATGGATCCTCACGTTCGCAGATCACTGCAAGACTTAAACCTTCAGGCAGTGCCATAGGTACATCTTTCATGGAATGCACGGCCAAGTCTGCACGACCATCCAGTAATGCAGCCTCAAGTTCTTTAACAAACAGGCCCTTGCCACCAATTTTTGCCAATGGGGTATCAAGAATTTTATCACCCTGTGTCACAAACGTGACCAACTCGACCTGAAGGTCGGCATGCAGTTCCTGCAGACGTGCACGGATATGCTCCGCTTGCCATAGTGCAAGAGGACTTTGTCGAGTTGCAATTTTTAGGGTCTTCATAAATTTCAAATACAGTGAATGAGAACAATAGTCTAAACTTAACCTGATCACTTTAAAATGCAAGTGAATTTATGCAAGTTTCAACTGCAACCCGATCCCATACGCTTCAGAGCTTATGAATGCGTTCACGTAAAAATGGTAAATGGCGCCGACTTACTGCAAGTCTTTCATCCAGCTCACGGCAACGCACCTGATACTGCCCCGAACTGACCACTTCCAGCCCATCCAGATAGTTCACAGACACCAGCGCATTGCGGTGAATCCTGATAAAATTCTGACCGAATTCCTGTTCCAAGTCCTTTAATGTTTCATCGATCAGGACACTGCCATTTTTATGCCGTACCGTGACATATTTCTGATCAGCCAGGAAATAGTAAATATTTTCCACAGGGACAAGCTCCACCCCGCGATAAGTCTTTGCCGCAATCTGATGGCGGCTGATATTGAGTTCTTCCATATTTTCTTTTTGTTTTAGTTGGCTCATCTGAGCTTGGGTAAGTTTGGTTAAATGCTCGAATACCTGTGCTAACTCCTGTTGCATCACTGGTTTGAGCAAGTAGCCTTCTGCATTCGACTTGAATGCATCAAGCGCATGGTTGTCATAGGCCGTACAAAAAACAATTGCCGGCATTGGGTCAAGCTGGCGCAGATGTTGTGCGCAATGCAGACCGTCCATTTCGGGCATTTGAATATCTAATAGAATGACATCGGGCTCGTGCTGATGGGCCAGATCAAGGGCTTGCTGACCATGGGTTGCGGTTGCAACCACAGTATGGCCGAGCTGGCTGACCAGGCGTGCCAAACGCTCTATGGCAAGAGGCTCATCATCACAGATCAGGATGTCCATTTATCCTCCTTCAGTTAACGGCATGTCATTGTTGTTAAGTTAACTGCATTTTATTGTTATTTATATTGATATTGCACAACCGTCGTAAAAATTCCCTTACCGGCATAGGTTCTAAAGGTTACTCTCGGGCCATAATAGGCCTTCAAACGCTGTCGAACATTTTCAATTGCAATACCATTTCCCCGCTTTAATGCTGCATGATCCTGTGAATATGGGTTTGTTATAATAATATTAATTTGATTTTGCAGGATTTCAATCAATACGCTTATCGTACTCTTTGTTAGAATTTTTTCAACTCCATGGAAAATACTATTTTCTAATAGGGGTTGTAAAGTCAGTAATGGAATTTGGACTTGTGAGTATAAGTCTTTGTTTTCTAATTTCCATTCAACCTGCAAACGATCACCAAGCCGGATTTGCTCAATCTCCAGATAACGTTTGCACAAATCGATTTCTTCTTGCAAGCTGACCAGCTTTAATTCCTGAAAGCTGGCACGAAACAGTCGGGAAAGATTAAGTAGCATATGTTCCGCTTTATCGGGATCAATGCTGATCAGGCTGATAGCACTATTTAGACTATTAAATAAAAAATGTGGTTGAATCCGGGCCTGCATCGCCTGAATCCGTGAATTTAACTCGCTATGGCGTTGACGTGTCCATTGCTCCCTTAAGTAAAGATAACGAAAACAGAAAGTTCCGAGCAAAATTCCAAAACTCAGGTGCATTCCGACCTGCTTAAAAGCAATTTCAGATGTAAGATCATGCAGATGAAAATTTATCCCAAAATGTATCAGAATGTTTAAACTAACTGTCGTTACCAGCACGATAGCCTGTAATAACAAGAATCCGGTAATCAATGCAGATTTGATCCCCATACGATCAAAATACTGGTGAAACAGTTCTACACAAGCCGCAAATGATAGCAACACCCAGTTAATATAGAGGATGTATTGCAGCAAGTGCATAAAATTGAGCGCTTGCCAGGACTGGGCTTCTGCCAGACTCAGTACCAAAGCCAAAACATTACCGCCAACAAACAGTTCCAGCAGATAACGCCAATTGCCAATCTGGCCAAAAAAATAAGAAGATTGTTGCTGCCCCATCAGATCTGTAACAGATTGAGCAGATGGGACTTCGGCAACAGCCGTTGAATTTGCTATACTCTTTTTCGTTCTACTGCTTTTAATCTTATTGAGCCGACATGACCACATCTTCTAATTCCTCAAATCCATCACAAGCCCAGACTTCGGGTATGTGGGGCGGTCGTTTCTCTGAAGCGACTGATGCTTTTGTTGCTGAATTTACAGCATCTGTACAATTTGACCAACGTTTTTATAAACAAGATATTGCGGGTTCAATTGCGCATGCAACCATGCTTGCAAAAGTGGGCGTGCTGACTGAACAAGAACGTGATGACATCATTGAAGGCCTGACTGCGATTAAGGCAGATATTGAAGCAGGTAATTTCGAGTGGCGCATTGACCTTGAAGATGTGCACATGAACATTGAGTCACGTCTGACTCAGCGTATCGGCATTACAGGTAAAAAATTACATACTGGCCGTAGCCGTAATGACCAGGTGGCAACAGACATCCGCCTTTATGTCCGTGATGAAATTGATGCCATCCTAAAATTATTAGAGAAATTACAAAAAGGCATTTTGAGCTTGGCGGCGAAAAATACCAATACCATCATGCCAGGTTTTACTCACCTGCAAACGGCACAGCCTGTGACTTTTGGTCACCACTTGATGGCCTGGTTTGAAATGCTGGTCCGAGACTCTGAGCGTCTGATTGACTGCCGTAAACGCGTTAACCGTATGCCATTGGGTTCTGCTGCTTTAGCAGGCACTACGTATCCAATCGACCGTACTTATACAGCTGAACTGCTAGGTTTTGAAGCAGTAGCTGAAAACTCATTAGATGCTGTTTCTGATCGTGACTTCGGCATCGAATTCAATGCAGCAGCATCTTTAATCATGATGCACCTGTCTCGCATGTCTGAAGAAATGATTCTGTGGACATCTGCACAGTTCAAGTTTGTGAATATTCCGGACCGCTTCTGTACTGGTTCATCGATCATGCCACAGAAGAAAAACCCAGACGTGCCTGAGCTGATCCGTGGTAAGACTGGCCGTGTGTATGGCGACTTGATGAGCTTGTTGACTCTAATGAAAGGTCAGCCATTAGCCTACAATAAAGACAATCAGGAAGACAAAGAACCATTATTTGATGCGATCGATACCGTTCGTGGTTCATTGATGGCATTTGCAGATATGATTCCTGCACTGGTTCCAAATATCGAAATTATGCGTGAGGCAGCGCTTCGTGGTTTCTCGACTGCAACTGACCTTGCAGATTACCTGGTGAAAAATGGCGTTGCTTTCCGTGATGCACATGAGATTGTGGGTAAAGCCGTTGCACTTGGTGTTCAGGAAGGTAAAGACTTGTCTGAACTCACCCTTGAACAGCTACAGCAATTCTCTGACCTGATCCAGGCAGATGTATTTGAAAAAGCGTTAACTTTAGAAGCATCTGTAAATGCGCGTAACCACATTGGTGGTACTGCACCTGTACAAGTCGCAGCAGCAATCGAACGCGCCTATGCACGTCTGGAAAAACTTTACGCTTAATTGCGCTATCTTAAATTCGGAGTATTGATATGTCTCGACAAGTATTTTGCCGTAAGTATCAAAAAGAAATGGAAGGCTTAGACTTTGCACCCTTCCCAGGTGCAAAGGGTCAGGAACTGTTTGATACTGTATCTAAACAGGCTTGGCAGGAATGGCTGAAGCATCAAACTACATTGATCAATGAAAAGCGTTTAAACGTGTTTGAAGCGGATGCAAAAAAGTTTCTTGAAGAACAACGTGAGAAGTTTTTCAATAATGATGAATCATTGGAAAAAGCTGAAGGGCTAAAGCCTGAGTAAAACTTAAAGCGTTGCTTTAAGTTTTACGCAAGACAAACACCAAAGGTGTGCGTAGGCTTTAATTAGAAAAGAGTCTCTTATGAGGCTCTTTTTCTTTGTAAGAGCACTGCTCTGCCACGCCGCAAGACAAGCAGCTTATTGTGCATAGGATTTAATCTAAAAGAATCCCCAACTTGGGGATTCTTTTTTATGCACTGCTCTAAAAATTACGCAAGACAAGCGAAGCGCGTAGTTTCAAATGTCAAGAAGGAGTCTAAGAAGACTCCTTTTTTATGCACTATACCGCCACGCCGCAAGACAAGCAGCCATGCTGCGCGTAAGCTTTAATTTAAAAAGAATCTCCATCATTAGACAGACTCTTTATATGACGCTCAACATGATTAAAGACAGGAACCGTCCTCTCAAGTAAAATCCGAAAAAGGTTTCTTAAAGCATTTTTTAATTTTCTCACCCACCTTTCTCTTGATTGCAGAAATGTACCATAAATAAGCAAATAAAATCCCTAGAATTCCCTTCATCTAGTTATCTATTTTCTAATCAATAGATCATATCCTTCCTCTTTTCCTAAACTTCTCAGAACAACAGCTTGCATCAGTTTTAAGATCATTTTTTGTCAATATTATTTATTTTATAGATTAAATTTATTTTAAATATGAAGTTTTACTAATCAATTAAGTTTTAAAATGCTGAATTTACTTATCCAATTTAAAGAATTTAATTATGAGTCTTATTAGATTTAAGCCCTTCATTCATCTCAAAATAATAGATTGTAAACGGCAGATACATGCCACTATAGAAATGCAACATTACACTACAAGAATGTACATGAATTAAAAAATGGATTTCCTATAATAGCAATTAAGAGGATGGCAACATCTTTGTATAATAGCGATAAATATCCCCGATTTCATCCCAGTTCTTCCCCCAAAGGCTGGGTATTTTTTTGCCTGAAAATTACCATCGACCATAAAAAAGCCCCAGTGACTGGAGCTTGATTCAATATTCGATTAAGGCTGTTTCAAATAGGGCCAGGCCGCTTTCAGGTAGATAAACATCGACCATAACGTGAGCACGACTGCAGTATAGAGCAATGCATAAGCCAGCATATCCAGCGGCTGCCAGTTAAGCAGAAATACGGTAATTGCGATCATCTGGAAGGCTGTCTTGTATTTGCCGACTGTAGACACCGCCACACTGGTTCGCGCACCCAGTTCAGCCATCCATTCACGTAAAGCTGATACCGTAATTTCCCGCGAGATAATCACAATTGCAGCAAAGGCCATGGAGATCGAAGGCTGCCATTGCACCAGTACAATCAGTGCAGCTGCAACCATCAGCTTGTCTGCCACCGGATCCAGGAATCGACCAAAAGCCGAAGTCTGATTCAATGTTCTCGCCAGATAGCCATCAAACCAGTCCGTTACCGCCGCAACCACAAAAATTGCAGTCAACAGCATATGACGCGTCATATCCGGATTGCTTTCATCAATCCCCATCGCCGGCGGCCAATAGGCCACCAATAGAAAGACTGGAATCAGGACAATACGTGCCAAGGTCAAGATGTTTGGAATATTCAGGATACGACCTGTAGTCATAGACACCGCCAATTGTTCCCCTCATGTACGATGAAAATGCACACTTTTATTGAGGTTTGATCCATCGTTAATAGGCTTCACTTTATACGAATTGGCCAGCAGTGTCACTAGGCAAACACTGTCACTGTCTGTCTGGCAATCGCAATCAGGCGATTTTCAGCATCCCATAGATAGGCATGTTCTGTCGCGTAGCCATCTGCTGCATGATCAGTAAATACTTTATATTTAAACCAATCATTCAACTGATGTTGTACTGGATACACATAGGTCACCGTCCAGTTGAGGCTACTGGCTGGTGCAATCTGCTTAAACATCGGCAATACACCGGGTGGCCAGATATCAAAAATTGCCATCAGGTCAGCAACTTCAAATTTGCGGTTTGCATGTCTTTCCGGATCAAAACGGCACCATCCGCCAAAATCAGGATGATCACTCCCCGTGCATGGCAAATTCACTTCAGCCCAACGAACCTCAAACTGCTGGTAACATTCTGGCATACCTACGTTTGGAGGAATGCTAAACAGGCTTTCTGGAGCTGGATAATCCGGAGCAGATGGCTCCTGATGTACTTGAATAGTTGAGTCACGTGCTACACCAAAACTGGCTAACAAGATACTCTGCACTGCATCATCCTGCCACAGGCGAACTTCAACCGTAGTGACGGATTTACCCTCACGCAGAATTTCTGCAGTTAACCTGACTGGCCGTTGTTGGACCGGCCCCACAAAAGTCACGCTGGTGCTTAAAAGATGTTTCGCCGCGTCATTAATGCTCAGCACCGCTTTTTGCATCATCATCGCCGCAGCCAGACCACCATACAGGGTCCGTCCTTGTAACCATCCTGCTGGAAGATCAACCCATTCCTCAACAGCAATCGCTGCATACACCTGTTCCAGTGTCATTGTGCATCCCTGTGGTTCATTTTAGTTCTGATATCATTCAATAAATTTGAATTGATGTGAATGCTCAATGACTTCTCCGTCACTGAGCACTTTGGCAAATGATTTAATTTGAATTTTTATTCATGCAGTACTTTATAAATAGTACGAGCCATGACTTCACCTAAGCCTGGTACTAACATCAAGTCTTTCTCTGAAGCCTTCAGCACACCTTGAATGCCGCCGAAATGGGTCAGCAGGTCACGACGGCGTTTTGGGCCCAGACCGGGAATCACTTCCAGAACTGAAGAGCCTCGTTTCTTGTCGCGTTTGGCACGGTGTTTGGTGATTGCAAAGCGGTGTGCTTCATCCCGTACCTGTTGAATCAGATGCAGGGCTTTATGATCTTCGGGAAGTTGAATCTTGGTGCCATCAATAAAATGTAAAGTTTCTAAGCCTGGTTTACGTCCCTCACCTTTGGATACACCCACCATAAAAGCGTCCAGACCAAGATCCTGCATGACTTCTATTGCCATATGCAGCTGTCCCTTACCCCCATCAATCAGTAACAGGTCGGGCAACATGTGCTTTTTATAACGTCGGGTCAGCGCCTGACGCATTGCAGCATAGTCATCGCCTTCGGTAATGTCGTTAATCGAGAACTGGCGATAATCCCGCTTACGCGCACCGCCACTATCAAACACCACACAGGATGCGACCGTTTCCTCCCCCATGGTATGCGAGATATCAAAACACTCAATCCGGTCCACAGGATGTCCCACCACCTGCTCCAGCTGATGGAAACGCTCATTCAGTTCAAAGTGATTCGCCAGTTTCGATTTAATCCCTTGCAGTACATTCATTTGTGCCAGTTCCAGCCATTCGGCACGGGTTTCGCGGACCTTGGACTTGATCTGGATTTTTTTATCAAAATGCTGGGCCAATGCCCGTTCCAGCTCGTTACGATCAGTCACCTCTACATTGACGATCAACTCTGCTGGAATTTCATCAGCAACCTGGAAATAGAAGTTGGCAATAAAATCACTCAACATCTGACTGAGATCATCACCCTGGATATCCGGGAAATAACTTTTACCTCCCAGCATTTTACCATTACGCACATGCATGATCTGTACGCAGGTCACGCCGGCCTGATGGGCAATCGCCAGAATATCGGCTTCACCTTTGACCTTGTAGATCGCCTGATTGGCTTGAACATCACGTAACAGAGCCATACGATCCCGATAAAATACAGCCTTTTCAAATTCGAGCTGCTCGGCAGCAGCTTCCATTTTGGCAATCAGCTGCTGGTTTAGCTCCTTGGTATCGCCCTGCAAGAAGCGAATCGAGTTGTTGACATCTTCCTGATAGTCTTCAGGTGAAATCAGTCCGACACAGGGTCCTGAGCAACGCTTGATCTGGTATTGCAGGCAGGGACGCTTACGCTGTGCAAAATAGCTGTTTTCACACTGGCGCACATTAAACAGTTTCTGTAAAACGATCAGGGTATCCTTGGCATTGTAAGCACTTGGATAAGGTCCAAAAAACTTGCCCGGTTGATGTTTGCCCTTGCCTCGACCTGCTGCAATCCGTGGATAAGGTTTATCACTAGACACAAAGATATAGACATAGGATTTATCATCGCGCAGCATGATGTTATACGGTGGACGATGCAGCTTGATCAGATTCTGCTCTAACAGTAATGCTTCAGTTTCAGAACGCACCACCAAAGTCTGAATATCATAAATCCGCGCCACCAATGCTTGGGTTTTCGGATGTTCAAGGGTCTTGACGAAATAACTGGATACACGGTTTTTCAGATTTTTTGCCTTACCCACATACAGCAATTCTCCATCCTTGCCATACATCCGGTATACCCCCGGAAGTGTGGTCATATTCGCCAGGATTTTTTCAATATGGGGACGCGCGTTCTCGTTCACCTGCAACCTATTTTTCACATGCAATATGCAGATAATGTGATGCTTATTGCCTGATTTTCAAGCGCGGTGACAAAATTACCATCAAGCCTGCCCACAAGTGAAGTTTATAAATATGCAATCCCGGTTAATTTATAGGCTCGCCGTTATACTGTGATTGCTAAAAGCTATAAATTTCAACTGATATCTTTGTTATGCTCGACGGGTTCGTTTTTGAGATTCCCCAAGATGACCACGCAGCATTCCGGTTTCCATATCGTCCAGCCTGGTACCTCCACGCATACTGCTTCGGAACGTGACCGCCTGATTGGCAAGCCACGCTTTCACTTTGAATCCAAGGCAGTCATGGACCTGCTTCGGGAACGGATTATTGGGCAGGATGCTGCGCTGAATGAAATTGAAAAGATGCTACATGTGGTCAAGGCTGATTTTTCCAGCCCGGATCGTCCCCTGTCTGTGACCTTGATGCTTGGCCCAACCGGAGTAGGTAAAACCGAGACCGTGCGCCTGATCGCCGAGGCTATCTATGGACGTCCAGATGCGTTTTGCCGTATCGACATGAATACGCTGGCGCAAGAACATTATGCCGCAGCGCTAACAGGTGCGCCCCCGGGTTATGTCGGCTCAAAAGAAGGTCATAGCCTGTTCGATGAAACTGCGATTGCAGGTAGCCATACCCGTCCGGGCATTATGCTATTTGATGAATTAGAAAAGGCTTCAACCGAAGTCATTCGAGGTTTAATGAACGTGCTTGATACAGGTCGTTTAACTCTCACAGCAGGCATCAAGACCATCGATTTTCGGAATTGTATGATCTTTATGACCAGTAATGTTGGCGCGCAAGCTGCCCAGCAATATCTGGAAAAGCTCAGTTATTTGCCGCAGCAGGTTCAGAATCTGTGCCTGAAAAAAGTACCGACACAGCGTATTATTGAAAAGGTCATGCAGCGTAAATTTGATCCTGAATTTTTGAACAGGATTGACCGTACCCTGCATTATCAGGCTGTACAAAATGATGCTCTGCCACGACTGGTTGAGATTGAGCTGGAAAAACTCAATTAGCGATTACAGCATCAGAAGCGAACTGTGATCCTAACTGATACAGCCAAGGCCTATTTCTATCAAGGGCATGATATTCGTTACGGCGCACGTCATCTGGGTCGCAAGATGCGTACTGAACTAGAACCAGTTTTAGCGGTATATTTTTTAGATCAGCCTGAACAGTCTACGCTGAAGCTAGATTGCATTGAAGGTAATTTGGTGATTTAGCCTGAATAGCTTCGACCACAGAATGAGCGCTTAAGATGCCTGCTGGTTCTGTACCGCATTAATAAATGCCATCTGGTCTTTGGGTGAGATCAGCACAAATTTATTGGTTCCATCTTCACGATAATCCACGCGTAAACGCTTCAGGGACAAAGCGGGCGCAACAGATGAATAATCGGTTGGAGTGACCGCCTGAATAGCAGCTACGGGAATCTGCCAGCTAAACCACATACTTTTGACGATCAATTGATCAGCAGTAAGCTGATATCGGGTATTCAGCACAGGCCACCAGATCATTACAATGGTTAGTATATAAACTGCGGTATGCAACGGATATTGCTGCATGGTGCCTTTGGCTGACATCACCAGCAGTAACTGTACCAAAAGTCCGGTCATACACACCAGAAAGGCCACCAGCCACCAGTCTTTTTTGGAACGAAATACCTGCATGTGTGCTCCCCCATTCTTAAAGCTATTGTAAATCTAAAAATAGGATCTACCAGCAGAATTACTTAACTCATCAGATATTTTAAAAATGATACAGCATGAAATAGCAATCATGAATTGCCGTATTGATTACTGTTATTTCCCTTTTAGTTTGTACTGCTTCTTGACCGCATACATCTTGTCATCGGCACAGCGGATCAGGCTGGCGCTATCCAGATAGCCACTATTGGCATCGGCCTGATGAATCCCGACACTAAGACTGACCGGCATTGTCAGTTGGCTCAAAGTCTGCTCTACGCGTGGAATAAAGCTTTGCAAGGCATCTGCCTCGGTACAGTTCGGCAATACCACTAGAAACTCATCACCGCCATAGCGGAAACAGTAGTCTTCATCCCGGGCAATCTGCTTTAAGGTACTCGCTACTGCCTGAATCACCTGATCACCATAGACATGGCCATATTGGTCGTTTAACAGTTTAAAGTCGTTGATATCAATAAATACCACGGTCACAGGCGCATGCTGTTGCCGTGCACGATAAAGTAGTTCATTTAACATCGAGGTCAGGCTACGCACATTATAAAGCCCTGTCAGTGGATCCAGCCGGGACAGGGTTTCCATTTCCTGTGCATGTGCACCAAGTGCCATGGCATATTCCTGCAGTTTGTGATGGGAGCTATTCACTTCTTTGACCAAGCTCCAGATATAGGTTTCAACCACCAAGGTAATATCAAAGGTATACAGTTTTTCCAGGGTGTCCTGCACCTGCCGCGCCAGGGCTGCATCCGCCACATACTGTTCCACCAGTTTAAAGATGCCTAATTTAATCTGATGCAAGGCAGCCAGATACAGACGCGGCTCTACCCCAATACGTTTATGCACCAATCCGATACGCAAGCGGTTATTGACATAGACACTGTCATAGCAGCCAGAAAACAGATCCAGAATATATTGATGCTGGGCGACCTTGAGGCGTTTAAGCGTATCGACATCACCAATCAGATTATTAATTTCGGGTACAGAGGTTTGATAGTCATAAAATTCAGCCACAGTGTCCTGCAAGCCTGGCTCTATCAGTTCACGCACAGTCGCCAGTGCTGCCAGGGCTTCTTCGGTCAGTCCAAGTAATTGCTTGCGTCGCTGAATGTCGGGCAATGAAATCTGCATCTGCTGCATCAGCGTCTGATCTGTCAATTTCATGCAGTGATCTTCTTATTATTGTTCTAGGTTTTTACTTATTTTCACCCATTCTAAGCCGGGCCGATTCACAATCCCAGCCAGCTTATCGGCAAACTACCACCTCACAACCAAACTGCAACAAAGCTGGACTTGGAGCGCGATTTTGATCAGGCTGCAAAACAGCAACAAAGAAATTCTCTGCCCTAAATTGACTTTTTTGACAGTAAAACGATTTTTTCAAAGACTTGAAAAGCCTCGTTATCACCCAATATAAATGGAGTTCTCATTAAAAAATTGTGAGCTGAAACAAAATCTTCAGTTCATTGTGCTTGATAAGAGCCATACTAGAACGGATAACAGCTAAAACAGTTCAGGCAAAAATAGATGACCCTTGCGTCACGGCTTGATACAACTTGTTATGTTCTTTTTGGATATAGTTATCGTAAGATTGGCGAAGCATAAATATGCGCAGGAATCGCGCATAGGCTCTTCACAACATCAACTTAGAAGTCCTCCAAAATAAAGGAGATCAGGCATGATCCACGCTGGCAATGCCATTACCGTCCAAATGCTTTCGGACGGAATTGCAGAATTCCGCTTTGACTTACAAGGTGAGTCGGTCAACAAATTTAACCGTGCAACAATTGAAGATTTTAAAGCTGCAATTGACGCGGTAAAAGCAAACGCTGACATTAAAGGTTTAATCGTCACTTCAGCGAAGTCAACCTTCATCGTAGGTGCAGACATTACTGAGTTCGGTGCGAACTTCGCGCAAGGCGAACAGGCAATTGTAGAATGGGCCCTGCCTGTTCATGACATCTTCAACTCTTTTGAAGATTTAGACATTCCTAAAGTTGCTGCAATCAATGGTCAAGCATTGGGTGGCGGTTTTGAAATGTGTCTGGTGTGTGACTACCGTGTCATGTCAGAAGCAGCTGCTGTTGGCTTGCCTGAAATCAAACTGGGGATCTTCCCGGGCTTCGGTGGTACTGTTCGTTTAAGCCGTGTGATCGGTATCGACAATGCAGTTGAATGGATGGCAATGGCCAATCCAAAGAAACCTGCTGCTGCGCTGAAAGACGGTGCTGTTGATGCAGTCGTTGCTGCGGACAAACTGCAAGACGCTGCAATTGATCTGGTTAAACAGGCGATTGCGGGTCGTCTAGACTGGAAAGCAAAACGCCAGGAAAAACTAGATCCTGTTAAGTTGAACATGCTTGAGCAAATGATGGCGTTCAATACAGCGAAAGGTGCGGTTCTTGCAAAAGCAAACCCTGCTCAATATCCAGCGCCAAAATTGATGCTTGATTCACTACAGACAGGTGCAAGCCTTCCACGTAATGAAGCATTAAAAGCAGAAGCACAAGGCTTTGCCAAAGCTGCAGTAACACCGCAAGCAGGTGCGTTGATTGGTCTATTCATCAACGATCAAGTGGTGAAGAAAACTTCCAAGAAATATGAGAAAGGTGCACACCCTGTGAACCAAGCGGCTGTATTAGGCGCAGGTATCATGGGTGGTGGTATTGCTTACCAGGCGGCAAGCAAAGGCACACCAATCATTATGAAAGACATTGGTAATCCACAACTTGCTTTAGGTATGAAAGAAGCAAACGGCTTACTGACCAAACAAGTTGAACGCAAGAAGATGAAGCCTGCTCAAATGGGTGAAACTCTTGCGCGCATCCGCCCAACTTTAAGCTATGACGAGTTTAAAGAAGTGGACATCGTGATTGAAGCGGTGACTGAAAATCCAAAAGTGAAAGGTATCGTACTGAAAGAAACTGAAGCGAAAGTTCGTGAAAACACGATCATTGCTTCGAATACTTCTACGATTTCAATTACGCGTCTGGCTGAAAACCTAGAGCGTCCTGAAAACTTCGTGGGTATGCACTTCTTTAACCCAGTGCACATGATGCCATTGGTAGAAGTGATCCGTGGTGCGAAGACTTCTGACGAAGCGATTGCAACCACTGTGGTACTTGCTCAGAAAATGGGTAAAACACCGATTGTTGTGAATGACTGCCCGGGCTTCTTAGTAAACCGTGTATTGTTCCCTTACTTTGGTGCGTTCGACCTTCTACTGAAAGATGGTGCTGACTTCCAGCAAATCGACAAAGTGATGGAAAAATTCGGCTGGCCTATGGGTCCTGCTTACTTGATGGACGTTGTGGGTATTGATACTGGCGTTCACGGTGCAGAAGTGATGGCGGAAGGTTTCCCTGACCGTATGAAGCCTGACTACAAAGGTTCAATCCAGGTGATGTACGAAAACAAACGTCTAGGTCAAAAGAATGACGTTGGTTTCTACAAATACGAATTGGACCGTAAAGGCAAGAAAGCCAAAGTGGTTGATCCAACTGCATACGAACTTGTGGCTTCTGTTGCAACTGCGGAAAAACGCGAATTTGATGCTCAGGAAATCATTGACCGTATGATGCTTGCTTTCTGTAACGAAACTGTTCGTTGCTTAGAAGACAACATCGTTGCTACGCCTGCTGAAGCAGATATGGCGATGATCATGGGTGTAGGTTTCCCTCCATTCCGTGGCGGTCCATGCCGTTATATCGACCAGACTGGTGTAGCTGAATACGTTGCGCTTTGCGACAAGTACGCACACTTAGGTAAGGCTTATGAAGCGCCACAAATGTTGCGTGACATGGCTGCTAACAACAAAAAATTCTACGGTTAAGGAGCAACGTGAATGGCTACTTTAAATCCACGTGACGTTGTCATCGTTGATGGCGTACGTTCAGCAATGGGTAAAACCAAAAATGGTATGTTCCGCAATGTACGTGCTGACAGCCTTTCTGCTGAATTAGTACGTGCGCTTGTTGCTCGTAACCAGTTCGATGTCAACGAAGTTGAAGACGTAATCTGGGGCTGTGTAAACCAGACTCTAGAACAAGGTATGAACATCGGTCGTAACATCGCGTTACTGGCAGATCTTCCTAAGACTGTTGCAGGTCAAACGGTTAACCGTCTGTGTGGTTCGTCTATGCAGGCAATCCATACTGCTGCGGCACAAATCATGACTGGTCAAGGTGATGTTTTCATCATTGGTGGTGTTGAGCATATGGGTCACGTAGGTATGATGCACGGCATCGACCTGAACCCTGAAGCGTCTAAGCACTATGCTAAAGCGTCTAACATGATGGGCTTAACCGCTGAAATGCTCGGTCGTATGAACGGCATTACCCGTGAAGAACAAGATGCATTTGGTGTTGAATCTCACCGCCGTGCTTGGGCTGCGACTCAGGAAGGTCGTTTCAAGAACGAAATCATCGGTATTGAAGGTCATGATGCCAACGGTTTTAAACAGCTTTGCGACATCGACGAAGTAATTCGTCCTGATGCAAACCTTGAAGCGTTCAAAGCATTGCGTCCAGTATTCGATCCGAAAGGCGGTTCTGTGACTGCTGCGACTTCTTCAGCGTTGTCTGACGGTGCGTCTGCAATGTTATTGATGTCTGCTGAACGTGCTCAAGCTTTAGGTCTTAAGCCACGTGCTGTAATTCGCTCTATGGCGGTTGCAGGCTGTGATGCAGCAATCATGGGTTATGGTCCAGTACCTGCAACTCAAAAAGCGCTTAAACGCGCTGGCTTGTCAATTGCAGACATTCAAACCTTTGAATTAAACGAAGCGTTTGCTGCACAAGGTCTGTCTGTACTGAAAGGCTTGGGTATTTATGACCAGCAAGACCGCGTTAACCTGAACGGTGGTGCAATTGCATTGGGTCACCCATTGGGTTGTTCGGGTGCGCGTATCACAACAACATTGTTGAACGTGATGGAACAGCAAGATACACAAATCGGTCTTGCGACGATGTGTATCGGTTTAGGTCAAGGTATTGCAACAGTGATCGAACGTGTTTAATTCTTAAATACGTGACCAAAAGAAACCCCGCCTAGTGCGGGGTTTTTTATTAAATATAGAAAAAAGATTGAGGAGGAGCTTTTTTATTACAAAAATCTTTTATATCAATTTGATTGTCGTATTTTTTAACACTAGCAACTTTAAATGCATGTGCAATATTTCTACCAAAAAAATATTCTGAAAAGTATTTTTGGCTAATACCAGCTTTATCCTTTGTTATTTCCCACAAGTCATCTGGCGAGTTGCTTACGATACTATCAACCTTAAATTCTCCAACAACCTTACCTATTGGCTTGGTTGCATAAATAATCACAGTATCGATATTGGTATTTTTAGGTAAGCATTTTCTGAATTCGAAACACTTTTCACCAGACAATATTTTGTCAGCAAACTGTGGTTTTATTGATAATAATATTTTCATTTACTCTACCTAACTGACATATACTTTTAAATTGAACATCTGATAGCTCAAAACAGCCCCAATAAGCGTTTTCATTCAAACCAACTTCATTAATTAAATCATTACGAATAATTCTTTTTGGTAAAGCTATATTATAAGAAAATCTAATTATGTAAGGATATTTTTTGTCTCTATAAAATTGCTTGAGTTCAATTTCTGAGAAAATTGAAAAAGGTAAGGCATAACTTAAAAAACTTTCTAAAGATTCAAAGCTTGCTATATGTCTATATTCTTCAATAGTACAAATACTTGTCATCACAGCAAGATACTTTGCTCTACCAGGTACGGGAGTTGTTCTATAAATACATAAAATATCGCCTTTTTTTGCAGTACAAATTGCATCCATCTTACACAAATAAATTTTGTGAATACTATTTGTATGAGATACATCTCTAATTACATTTTGAGGATCTTCAGTGGTAAGGACTGAATCTGGTAAAAGTCTAGAGTGAAACTCCGGATAAATAGCTAAAACGTATTTGCGATTACCCATTGTATTTAATAAGGGATAAGAAGTGTAAATATCATAAGGGGCAGATTTATCTAATTTCTTGAAATAAACCCTTTCGACCCCGTTCAGAGTTTGTTTAATGGCTTCTTGAACAAATCCATATTTTTCCAAAAGTTTGATTAAACCTATGTGATGGTCAAAAACTGTTACATACACTTCATCAAGATTATTAAATATTAAATGATCAAAAACTTTCTTAATAAATCTTTCACCAAGTTTCGTTCCATGAGCATTTATCTTTAAAGTGCCTAACTTGAGCCTTAACTTAGCGGGCATATTAGGTATTAGATCTGTAAGTGCATCATGTTCTATCTTTAGATATAAGAATCCATCAATAGTTTGATTATCAGTATAAAAAACATATGCTTCATCGTTTGCATCCGCTTTCTTCTTAAACCATTCAGCAAACTCTTTATAATCACTTTTTAAACTATCAAAAAATGAATTTTCTAAGTTTATCTCGGAAAATTTTTGTTTTATTAACATGTTGCCCCTTTAATATTTAAATAATTATTAACATTTGATTATTTTATATACAATTATACTTATATAAACAAATTTTTTTCTACGCTGAGAATCTTGACTGTTATCCCTTTGTAAAATTAGTGTATTTTTCAACCATTAAAATCTTAATTATGAATTACTTAAATTCTTGTAAGTGTATGATCAAGCCTCTTTTTCCTACTTCCTTAAGGGATTGATATGAACACGCTTAAAACAATGATCGCGACTGCAATCGTAGCAACTTCTGCATCTGCAATGGCAGCTGAAGCTCCAGCAACGGCTAAAACAGTAGCAGTACAAACTGTTGCTCAACAAGCTGCTGTACCTGCGCAAGTAAAAGTTGAAGCAGCTAAAGCAAATGCACAAGCGAAAGTTGAAGCGGCTCAAGCGACTGCAACGAATGCAAAACAAGCAGCAGAAACAAAAGTTGAATCAGTAAAAACTGAAAATGCGGTAAAAGCAGATACAGCAAAAGCAGCAGCTGAAGACAAAGTTGCAGCAGTAAAAACAGAAGCTGTCGTAAAAACTACAGAAGCAAAAGAAACTGCAATGGCTAACGCAGCAGAAGTAAAAACTGAAGCAGCTCAACAAGTAGAAGCTGCAAAAGCTGCACCTGCTGAAGCAGCAGTAAAAGCTGAGAAAAAAGGCTGGTTCTCTTGGTTTAAAAAAGCAGCTTAATCCTGCGATTTAAACTGCAAAGGGATGTCATCTGACATCCCTTTTTATTATCGTCTATTTTTAAATACGGCCTGCGACTAAGTAATCAGCCTGTATTTTCAAATATTAAAAAAATTAAGCTGAAACCTTCTGCGCCAGCATCGTGGCAAAATGTTGTTTGATCCGATTACCCTGCTCATCCCTGCGATATAGCTCACCAACATCCTCATTATATTTAACCAGCTTCCAGTCTTTATAAAAGGCACTTAATTCACCTTGCTTAAAGGCAAAAGGAAAATCTGGCTGGGCTGGAATGTCATCAGTATCCATGGCACACACAATCAGATTATAGCCATTGATTTTGGTCGCCTGCTGCATTTGAGTCATCAGTGCTGGAACGGTCTTGGCTTGCAGGAACATCATCACCACAGTGCAGCAGACAAAATCATAACTGCCAGAAATGCTTGGATCTGCATTCAAATCCCGTTGTGCAATATGAATCTGCTGAATATCTTCAGCATCAATGATCTGCTGAAATTTTTCCAGACTCTGGGAGTTCACATCCCAGGCATCAACCTCATAGCCCATCTGGTTTAAATACAACGAATTCCGTCCTTCTCCGCAGCCGACATCTAAGGCACGACCACCCGTTAAATAAGGCGTAGCAGCCACAATTTCAGAATGTGTTGGAGAAATCGCATATTTTTTATGAAAATAATCTTGTGGGGCGCAATAGAATTTTAACTGGCATTCCACATCTGCACTGGCAGAGACAATCTGATGCCAGCGCTGTGGTTCAATGAATGGCGGTTGCTGCTCAGGTGTAAAAACATGAGTAGATTGCACTTCTCCGCTTTCATCAACCAAGGCAAAAATCAGCTCACCTTTTAAGACTGTCAGTTTGGCCCAAGTACCCGCCTTGGTATTATGCGGACGCTGAAAGCCCTGAGGAATCTGCTCCTGTGTCCAGATCGGCATTTCCTTATAACAGACTAAGTCCTGAGTCATGCAGCATTGCTCCTGTTCTCGCACCATTTTATTCAACTGATAATTTCCTGTTTATCTATAGCATGCTTCTGTTTTTGGCACCATGCTCAGGATGATTTATAGCTAAATGACGCTTTCAGGCTACAAAGCTTCTTCAACAATTTTCTGATTTTTGGTCTTAATTTGCTGCATCTGTTTATTCAGGTTTTCAATATCTTTATACAATGCGATAAAGGGCTGCACCGCTTTTTCATCATGGAACATAAACATGCGGTTGCGTTTTTCCCATTTATATTTCTTGAGCAAGGCAAATAGCTGATCAGCCTTGGCCAGACTCTGCTTTTCAATTTCGAAGATGGCATAAGCATCACTTTCCTGCTGGGTTGCTTTCAGGTTCTGTGCCAACTGCTGACGATAACGCTGCTTGATATCGAGCCGCTTGACCTGTTCAATCTGGCTTTCTTCACGGCGCTGGATGGTCTGCTCATAGTTCCGCACAATCTGATGCACCTGCTTGAGCATGGTCTCAGTTTCTTGATAACCTTGCGCCTGATCTTTCTCCAGACGGTCAATATCCAGAAAATGCTCCCAGTTCGCTGCTTTCAGATCTCGCAAATACTGATTACGTTCTTCAGCGCGGTCTCGCATCTGTCCCAATACATATTCCGCCATGACCGCATAATCACCATCCAGACGGTCTTCTTCAATGTCCAACTGAATCGGCTGGCTCCAGTCCTGTGCCTGTTCAAAGATTTCAGCTGTCTTTTCATTCAGAACAGTTTCATATTCGATCAGCTCGGCTTCTTCCTGCTGTTGCGCAGTGTATTGATAAAATAGCCATGCAAAGACAACAAGTGTCGCACCAGCCAGGACCATAAAGACACGCGGCATGCACATGCTCCCCTGCTGCAAGTTATGTATAGGTTTCCTTTTAACCAATATGCTGATTTTTTAGACATAAATCAATTGTTCTATACAAAAACCCTATGCAGGGACATAGTTCATGTTACGAGGAAATTTCACTGAAATTCCTTTTTTAAGCCAGCTCTGAATCGTTTGATCCTGCCTAGCAACCGTTGGTAGCACACCATTCATTAATCAGCGTTCGGTCAACATTATTCGGATTGAACTGCTCCCGAGCCGCCTGAACTGAAGTGGCATCGCGGTTAATACCAAATGGCACCAGCATCAGATAAATACCGTCACGTGGATCAGGAGAACGCAAACCATCGGCAATGGCCTGCACATACTGTTGCAGCCCTGGTGGCAGGTTATCCAGTCGTGCCGGATTGGTGGTAGGCAGAATTTCGATATCACCCGCGAAGTCAGCATTAACCGTATAGTCTTGCAGTTCGCGTTCAATCTTCATCATTCGCATCTTTAAGGCCTGTTTCTGGCTGGATTGTTCTTGCAGGGGAAGCATGAACTCTGTTTCTTCACGCAGTTCACGATCTGCCATCACAGTCAGTGTCGGCAAGGTGACGGAATCGGGTGCAGCATGTGCATTAACCAGACGCAGTGCAGTAAACAGACTCAGTAGCATCAGAAAAGTTGTGTCGAGGGGACGCATAAGGAAAACCTCCGCATCGTCATTTCAGTGGGAGAAACCTTATTCTTGCTTGAACTTATGTAAAGGTGCTGAGTATTACTGTGAGCGTCGATAGACGGTTAGTACCGTATGATTACTGGTGTTCGATGTAAACGGTTTTTATGCAGATTGCTTTTGAATAAAAGATAAATCTCTCGCAAATTCCAGATATAAAAAATCCCCGACTAACGAGGATTCAAAGACTTAAGATTAGATTGCTTACTTCGAGCTTAAGGGAGAGCAGGGGAAAGCTTGTTAAAATGATCCTGCATACCGAGTTTGATCGTGCTCGGATTAATTTGTAGTTGAAAACGATATTCGGCAGATTGGCTATTGCTACGATCAATCCCCAGCGGCTGTAGCATGATATTTAAACCCTGAGTTGGATCACTGGATTGCAGGCCTTGGGCAATACTCATGACATATTGCTGCAGCATTGGAGAAACTGAACTAAAGTCAGGCTGGCTCTGCGGCTGAAAATCCAGATTTTCGATCACCTGTGCATTCAGTACAAAATTCTGGGCTTCCTTGGAACTGCGCATCACCTGATGCTGTAAGGCACGCTGAGTCTTTTCTTCCTGGACAAAAGGAACATAACCAGTTTCATTGCTCTGTTCAGGTTCCGCCATCACGGTCAAGGTCGGCAGCGTTACCGCTACTTTGTCATCGTCGGCTAGTGCTCCCATGCTGAATGTGCCCAGCATGATTCCAAATGCAGACCTAAATGCAGAAATTGTCATAATATTCATTGGCTTGCCTCCCCGTAGTTCTCTATCACCCAAGTTTTATAACTGCAGATGTCATAAACTATTTTTAATATTCTTATCTATTAGATTACATGGATTATTTGGACAACTCATGCCTGCTCGGATGAATGGCATCTCAGGAAAACGATCTCGAAACCTAAAAGCATATGACGCTCACAGTTTCAAAGCCGGATAATAAGCAAAGATCATTTTCTGTTGAATAACAAAATGACAGGCGAAAAAAAACCTCAAACATGGTTTGAGGTTTTTTCGAATATGGTGGCGAGACCCAGGATCGAACTGGGGACACACGGATTTTCAATCCGTTGCTCTACCTACTGAGCTATCACGCCGATGCGGTGTATTAAGCCGTATCTGCACACATTAGTCAATCGAAATTAGAAAAAAAATGATTGAATGTGTAAAATTTAACCCAAAAAAAATCCCTGATGGGATCAGGGATTGAAAACTTTAAATCGTTTTGAATATGGTGGCGAGACCCAGGATCGAACTGGGGACACACGGATTTTCAATCCGTTGCTCTACCTACTGAGCTATCACGCCGATGACGCGTATTAAACCGTTTCAGCCCAATGCCGTCAAGCATGAAAAGTATAATTTTTATTAATCGTCTACTTTTGCAGCAGATTTAATTATCACTTGCTTAATTTTTAATTAAAACGGCCTAAATTATTCATTTTCAGTCAAAAATTTGCATAAAAAAGCAGCCATAAGGCTGCCTTAATATAGGAAAAGTTTAAATTTTTTCAATATGCGCTAGACAACGATGAATCGCGCCACAGCCAGGTTCAAACACCTTCACACCTTTTTCTTCTTCCATTCGGCACGCTTCACTGACCAGCCTTTCTGCAACCCCACGTCCACGATTGGCCGGATGTACAACGACATACTCCAGCAGGCGGGTTTCGCCTTGACCCGTGCACCAGATCGCACCAATAATACGGGTATTAAATTCTGCAGTATAAAGTACGGTATACTGTTGCAGGTTTTGCTCTAGTTGTTCCATGGCATCGGCCCCATCACTAAACTCCGGGCTGGTGTCATACAGTCGCTCAAGCTGGCTGCGCACTTCATCATTTTCCAAAGAAGTATAGGCATGTACGGTTATAGGCATTGATAAACCCTCCTGAGCAATCTAATATGCGGTGACGTCGTCACGGCGAAAATATTTTCTACATCAATCATTTTGACGTATTTGAGGAACGTGTCTATGACAGATCGTATCAGTGAAGTGGTAAGAAATACCAACGAAACCAAAATTCGAGTTCGCTTGAATCTCGATGGGTCTGGTCAAGGCACTTTAAATACTGGTATTCCATTTTTAGATCATATGATTGATCAAATCAAGCGACATGGTCTGTTTGATATTGATATTCATTGTGACGGCGATCTGGAAATTGACGATCACCATACTGTAGAAGACTGTGGTATTACCCTGGGTCAAGCCTTTGCACAAGCATTGGGTGACAAGAAAGGTTTACGCCGTTATGGTCACTTCTATGCCCCGCTGGATGAGTCTTTGAGCCGTGTCGTGGTTGATCTGTCTGGCCGTCCGGGTCTGTTTATGGATATTCCATTTACCCGTGCCATGATTGGCCGTTTTGATGTAGACCTGTTCTCTGAATTCTTCCAGGGCTTTGTAAATCACTCGCTGATGACTTTACATATTGACAACCTAAAAGGTAAAAACAGTCACCATCAGATTGAA
Source organism: Acinetobacter sp. HA (assembly GCF_000264725.1). Taxonomy (NCBI): domain Bacteria; kingdom Pseudomonadati; phylum Pseudomonadota; class Gammaproteobacteria; order Moraxellales; family Moraxellaceae; genus Acinetobacter; species Acinetobacter sp. HA. The sequence goes on from NZ_AJXD01000004.1 coordinate 26,820, forward strand.
AGCGTATTTAAGGCGTTTGCCCGTGCATTGCGTATGGCATGTGAAGTTGATCCACGTGCTGCCAATACTGTTGCTTCAACCAAAGGTACCCTGTAATGACCCGTATTGCCCTTCTTGACTATGGCATGGGAAATCTTCACTCCGCTGCCAAAGCATTAGAACATGTCGGTGCTACAGTAGATGTGACCAATGATCCGAAGCTGATTGCTCAGGCAGATAAGATTGTTTTCCCGGGTGTAGGCGCAATGCGTGACTGTATGCACGGTATGCATCAAGCGCGTATTGATGATGTGGTACGTCATGCGGTGTTCAATAAACCGGTACTGGCAATTTGTGTCGGTATGCAGGCGCTGATGCAACGTTCTGAAGAAAATGGCGGTGTAGATGCACTGGGTATTTTTGAAGGCGAAGTGAAACGCTTCCCGGATGTGGAAGGTTTAAAAGTACCGCATATGGGCTGGAACCAGGTGCATCAGGCTGATCCAGGTCATCCAATGTGGAAAGACATTGAACAGGATGCTCGTTTCTATTTCGTACACAGCTTCTATGTAGAGCCAAAAGATCCAAGCATCGTGGCTGCGACATGTGACTATGGTTTAGAATTCTGTACGGCACTGCATAAAGAAAATCTGTTTGCGACCCAGTTCCACCCGGAAAAAAGCCATACCGCAGGTTTACAACTGCTGAAAAACTTCGTGGAATGGAATATCTAATCCTATCCATGCTTAAAAAACCCGCTTGAAGCGGGTTTTTTTATTGCTCAATATTTAATCTTTTACTTTTTAATAAATTACTATATCATTCATTTACTTATAAAAATCTTAATGATAAAAACAAGGAAATAACTATGAATAATTTAAATGATTCTGCTTTAAATGCAGGGGGACGTTTTGGGCGTCGTTCATATCTGGCCTGGAATATGCTGATGGGCTTTTGTTTGATGCTTGTCGGTATTTTAGCTGCTGTTATTCTACCAGGCGCAAATCCATTTCTGAGTCCAGATGGCTCCTTGCCTATGCTATCACTGGTAGTCATGGGATTAATTTATATTGCAGCAATTTATTTCAGTATCATCTTTTTAATTCGTCGCCTGCATGACCGAAACCATAGCGGCTGGCTGTCTTTGCTGATGCTGGTACCTATCGCCAATATTTTATTTGCCTTATATGCCCTGTTTGCTCCGGGTAACCGTGACAGCAACCAGTTTGGCCACCCCCGTACCACACGTGGCTGGGAAAATGTACTGGCGATTCTTTATATTCTGCTGATTGTTTTGGGGATTGCAGCGGCCATGGCGGTTCCGTCTTATCAGGACTATGTCAATCGTGCAAAACAGGCAAATTTGCAACAGCAATAAGTTTAATCCAGTCAACTCAATTCAAAAGCCAGATCTAAAAATAAGTCTGGCTTTTCATCTTGATTTAAAAAAATTCCTTAAAAGCGCTTTAGACTGAATTTAAAAAGTCTTAAGCTGCATCTTCATACACGGACCCACACAGACTCGTCATGGATGCCCTTCATTCTCCAATTTTACCCACCAAAGAAGAGATCGCCACACTTCCAAGATTTCAAAATATCTCCTTTGAAAAAATTATTGTGATTCAGAATCTTCAACAGGCAGAAGTAATATGTGAAGAACTTGAACAGGTACAAGTCTTTGGCTTTGATTCAGAATCCGAGCCCATATTTAAAGCCGGTGAACAGTCTACAGGACCGCATTTGATTCAGTTAGCTACCCGAGAAAGGGCGTATTTATTTCAAATGAATACGGAACTATGGCATTTTTTACAGCCGATATTTGCCAATCCCCATCAGATGAAAGCTGGCTTTGGCTTAAAAAATGACAAGCATCTGTTTCGTAAAAAAGGCGTTGAACTGAATGGGGTACTGGAACTCTCCAAATGCTTTGGCAGTTTTGGGTTCAAACAGGCTGTTGGGGTCAGAAATGCGATGGCACTCCTGTTCCAGGTCAATTTCCCAAAGTCCAAAAAGATCAGTACCTCTAACTGGGCAGCACGGAAACTCAGCCAGGCTCAAATTGAATACGCGGCTGCGGATGCTTATGCCTGTATTTTAATTCTAGAAGAACTTTGGCAACAGAAACTCCTAAGCCGTGAATTGAAACTTTCCTAAAGAAAATAATCATTGCTTCTGGATGTTCCTTAACACTGTTACTTGAGAAATTAAGCGCCGATAGATTGTAAGATTATGTAAACCATATGACGCACCAAAATTTAGCAAATGAATAATCACTTTTTCTAAAAACCTGAGTAAATTACTCAACTTTTTTACTATTCTTTTAATCGAACATTAAGCTAAACAATAAAAATGCACAAAAATAACACCACTCATCTTTTAGAAGCACCAAAACAACCAATATAATTCATTGTTTTTAATTACATTTTTTCACAAAATATAAAATTAATATCAATCCTTTGATAAACATGAATTTTACATAAAATTTTCCTGACTTATGATCAAAATTATGGTTCTAGGCTCTATAAATTTGGCAGATTTTTGCTAAAACATGATGTGCATAACAATTCTTTATCGTTAAGTGGTTCAAATTTCTAGAGGGTAAAAATCATGGCAAGTTTATTGGGCGGCGGTAAGTTCAATGGGGTATTCACACTGGCAGTGCAAGGTATTAGCAAAGCCGTAGGCTTCCTGACTAAGGCGGTTATTACCTTAGTTGATGAAGTGGTTGAAACAGTCAGTACCCTGACGGCACCTTTGACGGACGCACTGACACAATTACCTGTAGTTGGCGATACGCTAAAAACTGTCCTGGATACCAGTACAGGACTGTTAGCAGATGTGAGTCAAGGCGTGCATGCAGTATCAGACCAGCTATTACAGGGAGATTTATCTGGTGGTATAGACATACTGCTAAATGGAACTACAGACCTGGTCGGTCAAACTTTAGATGGCGTCTCTGATATCTTGGATAGCGTTTTAGATACTACGGCGCCGCTGACTGCCCCACTGCTTTCTTTGCCAGTCATCGGTGATGTGGTTGTATCAGTCGGGCAGACTACTTCTAACCTGAGTGGACTGATTTCAGAAACGGGTGATTATGTTGCTGGCATCCAACCACTAGATCTGGTGAATGATGTATTCAGTAATCCGGTAGCGAGTGTGGGCGGTGTCCTGCAAGATGTCTCAGGCACTGTCGATGCACTGCTGGATGACCTTGCCCCGATTACTGATACGGCAGCAGATCTGCCAGTTATCGGCAGTATCGTCACAACTGTAGGCGCCACAGCAGGTGCAGTCAATGACGGTCTTTATGACCTGGGTACTCAGCTTGGTAAAGTAGGTCCACTGGATCTGGAACTTCAACTCGCATATGTTTAATTGAATTTCATCCATGCTGAATGATCAGCCTGATCAGATATAAAAATAACAATGAGCTGTACTCACTCACTCCAACCTGTCCATGACAGGTTTTTTTCATATGCGAGATTCAGTATTTAGATTTAGAAATCCGCCGTTTATTTGTTAAGATGGCAGCCATTCAAATTCAATCGACGATTAGGCCAGGAGCGAAAGCATGCTGATCATCCCTGCAATTGACCTGAAAGATGGCAAATGTGTCCGTTTAAAACAAGGTCGTATGGAAGACGATACTGTATTTTCTGATGATCCAGTGGCTACTGCGCAGCATTGGGTAAATGTAGGTGCGCGTCGTCTCCATCTGGTTGATCTGAACGGTGCTTTTGCAGGTACCCCGATTCATAAGCCAGTCGTAGAAGCGATTGCTAAAGCACAACCAAACTTACCGATTCAAATCGGTGGTGGTATCCGTTCACTGGAAACCATTGAGCATTACCTAGATGCAGGCGTATCTTATGTGATCATTGGTACAAAAGCAGTGAAAGAGCCTGAGTTTGTTGAAGAAGCATGTAAACGGTTCGCTGGTCATATCATTGTTGGGATTGATGCCATGAATGGCATGGTCGCAACGGATGGTTGGGCCAATGTGACTGACGTGAAAGCGACTGATCTGGCTAAACGTTTCGCCGATGCAGGCGTGTCCAGTATTGTCTATACCGACATCGCACGTGACGGCATGATGCAGGGTGTAAACATTGAGCAAACTGTGAACCTGGCAACTTACTCAGGTCTTCCAGTGATTGCGTCTGGTGGTGTCACTAATATCGATGATGTTCACGGCTTAAAAGGCCAACCAGGCATTCTTGGCGCAATTACTGGTCGTGCGATCTATGAAGGCACTTTAAATCTTCGTGAAGCACAAGCAGTTTTAGACGCTTAATCTGAAAGATTGATGTTGCTGTAAAAGAGGTCTTCGGGCCTCTTTTTGTTTTTACCTGAATACTGATCTCCCATGTCTACCTTATCCTCTGAATCCTCAATACGGAAAGCGAAGCTCCCTCAGCTTTCTCTGATTTTAATTACCATCATTTGGGGTACAACCTTTGTGGTGGTGAAATACGGACTGACCTTTGCCAGTCCCGTGCTGTTTGTGGCCTTGCGCTTTATGGCTGCTGCTATTGCCGTGACACTCATTTCCTGGAAATATCTCAAAGGCATGACCGCTTTCGAAGTTTTTGCTGGTGCGGTCATCGGATTGCTCATTGCACTGGGCTATGGCACGCAAACAGTTGGACTACAAACGATTAGCAGTAGTGAATCGGCTTTTTTAACCGCACTATATGTGCCTCTTGTGCCTATTTTGCTATGGTTGCTGTTTCGTAAAAAACCACATGTCATGACATGGATTGGGGCAGCCCTCGCCTTTTTAGGTCTGGTCTTCTTAACAGGAAATGGCTTTGGTGCGATTCAACTGAGTTTTGGACAGCTACTGACGATTTTGGGTTCGATTGCAATTGCACTTGAAATCATCTTTATCAGTTACTTTGCACCGAAGGTAAATACGCGCCACGTGACCGTGTTACAGCTGATTTTCGCATCACTGTTCTGCTTTATTATGGCAGCAATACTCGGCGAACCTCAGCTACCGGAGTTCCATCCTCACCTTGCCATCATTTTAGTTGGCCTCGGTATAGCCAGCGCAGTGATTCAACTGGTCATGAACTGGGCACAAGAAATGGTTGATCCTTCTCAGGCTGCCATTATCTATGCAGGTGAGCCGATCTGGGCCAGTCTGTTTGGCCGACTCGCTGGAGAACGTTTACCTGCTCTGGCTTTATTGGGCGGATTAATGGTGGTACTGGGTGTAATTGCCAGTGAATGGAAACCGAAGTTTTTAAGAACAGAAAAAAGGGAAGAGTTGAAGGAAAATCTTTCTTAATTTTTCCCTCCCCTAACCCTTTATGAATCTCCCTAAATCCCCCTTTAAAAAGGGGGATTTTTTATATCTATATTGAATTTTAAAAAGATACCATTTTGCCCGGATTGACCAAAGCATCTAAACCATAAGCCATTTTCGCCATTGGAATCACCACTGGTGCAAGTGCTCGACCAAATAGAATATCTTGATGCTGGATACTGGTTAACATATTAAAGTCATCGGCTTTGCCACAGAAGTCATCTGCAATCGCTTTGCCAATACGCACAGTTCGTGCCACGCCATGACCACTCCAACCTTGTACTGCATAGATTGGAAATTTATCACCAAACTTGCGGCTGTCGGCTGCGCCATTCATGGTCAGATCAGTTGTACCACTCCAGACAAAATCAAGTTCGACCTGTTTTAACTACGGGAAGACATGCTGAATAGTGCCTACCTGATTCGGATATTCTGCTGCCAAAAATCATAGAGCTATAAAAAAAGAGCAGCGATATGCTGCTCTTTCCATCTCAATATTTGATTTATCGATACATCGGCAGATTATCATTCAAACGCATAATCCCGCGAATTGCACGATACACAATCCAGATCCAGGCCAAGCCAATCACAATCAGGCAGAAAGTGGTTGCACCGAATGCTACACCTGCGAACAGATCCGGATCTTCACCGGTAAAGAACAGGAACAAAAATGGAATAAAGGCGACAATATTCCAGATCAGATACCACCAGAAGGTGCGGATCTGCCAGGTAAAATGGCTCTCGAAAATTGTGCCGCGAACCGAACTGCGTTTCACATAGTTAATTACCAGCGCAATGACAGCAAGCAGGCCACCGGTAAAGATCGCCACAATATAAAGAATATATAGAATAAGAGTCAGTGTGCGGTTAGGGTCCTTGTCAATCGAATAGTTCATACCCTCTCCTTTTTATCAATTTCCCTTAAATATTTAAGCCGTTTAAAGGGGAAATAAGCCATAGAATCAAAATGATGTTAAAGGCTATGGTACAAAAATAAATCTGACGGAATGGTTGTTTTTGTGTTTTATGTCTCAGTTTTTGTTGGGCCAGCCAAGCTGCCGGCCAACCTCCAAGAAAAGCCACCAGATGTAGCGCATTTTCAGGAATACGGCGATTACCGAGTTGGGCTGCTTCCTTGTCTTGCACATAAAGCCAGTAACTCAGCACATTCATGAGGCTGATCAACAACACTATCATCCCACTTAACAGGCCACTGAAACTGAATACCACAAGCGCCAGAATATATCCCACACAGAGGATTTGCATCGGCTGCAAATTTTCTTTTTTATTATTTATGCTAGTTTTCTGTTTAGCCGTCAACGCCTTGATTTGGGCAGCTTTGAGATAAGTCACCTGCTGAGCACGATAACGGCCCTGATTATCCACAATCACGGCATAATCTAAGGCACAACCCACAATCGGGCGCGGACCAAGGCGCGCAAAGTCCTTAATGTGCAGAAACACACGTTCCTTGCCGGCATCATTTGGCTGAATAAAACCATAGCCTTTTTCATCAAACCATTCCACCAAACGCCCTTGATCACGCATATTGTTGTTCCTGTTGGTTAAGCGGTGACAAACTTAAGTCGTTCGATCAACATATTACGCATTTCTTCCGGATTCTTTTGCAGGATATCGTTTCCGGTACGGCCTTGAGCCGCATTTTTCTGTGCCACTTGTAAACGCATCATCCAGAAACGACCGGCTGCCATCGCCAGGTAAAGCTGCAGACAGGCTTTTTCATCCTCAGTCAAAGGACGGATACTTTCATAAGCCTTTAAAAAAGCAACTGCACGTTCTTCATTCAAGGTCACTGCAGGATAATCTGTGCAGAAGTCATTTAAGGTAATAGCAATATCAAACAGCAGCTCATCTTTATTCAATTCATAAAAATCCAGAATGCCATTGAGCTGATCCCCCTCAAACAGGGTATTGTCACGGAACAGATCTGAGTGAATAAAGCCACGTGGGCGATCAGTATAAACGGCTGTCAATGCTTCATACAGGCCGAGCAACTTACCTAACAGGACTTTATCAGCAGCATTCAGGGTTGGCTTGATTTCCTGCGCCACGGCATACCAGTAGGCATGATCACGCACGAATTCGCGTTCCAGTTTAAAATCTTTTAGCGCTACATGCATTTTTGCCTGCGCAATGGCAATGGCTTCGGCCTGAGCCTTAGTCGCTGACATAGGATGTTCGCCCAGCATCCGTGGCGCGATCTGGGCTGGCTTTCCTTTAATGCTATGAATGGTCTTGCCTGAATGCGATAATGGGACAGGCACAGCCACCCCTACCTGTCCCAGATGCTCAAGTACGGGAACCAGTTCACCAGCAGCCTGTTCATCCATGTCCTCGAACACAGTCAATACATATTGCTGGTCTTCACAGACCAGAAAGTAGTTGGTGTTCTGGATACCTCCTTGAATGGGAATCAGATCAATCGGCTTGAGACCATAAGGCGCTGCAAAATCCTGAACTTCCTTTAAAGTCAAAGTGGTATAAACCGACATAGAAAACCTGCGAAAAACTTACATATTTTTGCTAGAATACCGTTTCCATCTGCCAAGGTGTAGCGCTTGCGTGGGTGAGTTTCATAATCGGCTGTAATAATTGGAAAAATTTATGCTAGCTAAACGTATTATTCCTTGCCTCGACGTTGATAATGGTCGTGTGGTCAAGGGTGTTCAGTTCCTTGATATTCGTGATGCGGGCGACCCGGTCGAAGTGGCGCGTCGCTATAATGAACAAGGTGCCGATGAAATTACTTTCCTTGATATTACCGCTACACATCATGGACGTGACACGACTTATCGTACTGTAGAGCGTATGGCCGAATCTGTATTCGTACCGTTAACTGTAGGTGGTGGTGTCCGTAAAGTTGAAGATATCCGTTTACTGTTAAATGCTGGCGCGGATAAAGTCAGCATTAACTCAGCAGCTATTTATAATCCTGAATTCGTCCAGGAGGCTTCTCAGCGTTTTGGTGCACAATGTATCGTAGTGGCTATTGATGCCAAGAAAACCGGCGAGAATAAATGGGAAATCTTTACTCACGGTGGCCGCAAGGAAACGGGTATTGATGCGATTGAATGGGCCGTGAAAATGGCGGACTACGGCGCCGGTGAACTGTTAGTGACCTCAATGGATGCTGATGGTACCAAAGCGGGCTATGACCTGGCACTCATGCGTACCATTAATGACCGCGTTAACATTCCAACAATTGCTTCTGGTGGTGTCGGCAACCTGCAACATCTGGCGGACGGGATTTTAAAAGGGGGCGCAGATGCTGTACTTGCAGCCTCAATCTTCCACTTCGGCCAGCATACCATTCCAGAAGCAAAAGCCTATCTGGCAGCGCAAGGCATTGAAATGCGTCTTTAAAAATTTTTAGAGACAAGATCTGAAAAAGGCATGTTAATCATGCCTTTTTTATTACTTGAAAATTTAAGCACATGAATTAGGGACAAAAAAAAGGAGTCTTGCGACTCCCTATAAAACCAAGAATAGACTACAGCGCTTGGTGTCAACATAACCAGTAAAATCTAACCATAACTCAAGTATTCATAACAGCCTGTCAGCGTTAGGCTATATCGCTGACAGGTGTAAATATAGGTCAAAAAACACCCCGAATATTGACAATTTAAGCAGGATTTATTGACAAATCACGACAAAAATAGCGTGCAAATGCATTTTATTTCCTTGTCTAAAACTTCTAAGTTTCTTTTAAGGGTTTAAAGCTCTATTTTTTCTCAACCCATTTGGCTGGAAAGATCTGCTGAATACTGCTGCTCAGGGCTTGAGAAACCGGTTTGGGTAGATAGATGCCGAGTGGATTTTGTTCCTGTAATTCAGGCGATGAAATCACCCGTGTCCCCATGACGTAGTCGAACCATGGCCGGGTCACACACCAGTTGGCATCCTGATTACTATTCATATGATGGTCATAATGCCAGGGAATTTTTCGCTTGGCCCATTCTGGTTCCAGATGTGCCCGACGATGCACATAATAATAATTGCAGGCACTATAAAGCACTGCGAGCGACATTCCTTTTGAAACCGGATAAAAGGTCAGACCAAATACACTGGCAACAACAACCAGAGATCCAATTTCATTACGGGTACGCCAGTTCTGCCAGCCTTCTACATAGCCATGATCAGAGAATGCCGTCTTACGCACTTCCCGATGATGCTCCCAGTGTGAACGCATGCTCTGCGGTACTGGACTGTAGCGAGCCTGCCCTTTGCGAGGTATACCATGCAGAATATATTTATGCGCAAACCATTCAAAACCATTGGCAATTACCAGTCCTGCCAGAAAACCTTTTAGCATCGTCTGTCCCTCCTTTTTATTTACTATAGGTGAGCTAAAAGGCTAGATATTGACCACAAAATTCAATATGATTGACAAAACACGACAAAAAAGAATTAAAAAATGCACAGCATACAGGACGATGCAGGCACGGTTTATGGAGGTCTGGGACATTTGTTGCTGGAGTTCTATCTATCCAAACAACTCCCCATTCCAGAAAAACTACTCGCTATACAGGACGTTGAACGCTTTGAATTTGTCATCTGGCGTGAGTTGCTCATGCAATTACAGCAAAAGTTGCAGACTCCTGCCTTAGGCCTGGAAATTGCTAATTTCGTACAACCCCGACATCTGGGCATTATTGCCTATCTGGCCCTGTCCTGTGAAACCTTGGGCGAAGCCATGATGCGCTATCATGACTATCATCGTCTGGTCTATGACGGCAGTCCTTTAGAAGTCCGTGTCGAAAATGACTACCTGTCAATTGCCTGGGTCGATGTGCCTCTAAATCTGGCGACTCAATTGACTGATGAAGTCGCCATGGCATTGATGCTGAAATTTGTACGTTCGCTGATGGCTACCGATGATATTCACTTACATGAAGTCCATTTCCGCCAGCCGACCAACAAGTATCTCAATCTGTATGAACAGTACTTCCGTTGCAAGGTTCGTTTTGATCAGCCAAAGAGTGTGATTTTTATGCATGTTTCTGAACTGGCAAAACCATTACGTCAAGGTGACCAGACGCTACAGAAGCTGTTAAAACAACAGGCAGAAGCCTTATTGGAAAAACTGCCGAATACTTCACAGATAGATCATCGGATTCAGCAGGCGATCCTGACCGGACTGCAAAAAAACATGTTTCAGATTGAGCATATTGCCCGTCAGTTACACTGGTCGGTTCGGCAGTTACAGCGTCATTTGCAAAAACAGGGCAAGACCTATCAGCAGCGAATGCAGGAAATCCGTTTTATGCTAGCCCAGCAATATTTGACCGATGAAAATCTAAGCCTGCACGAGATTTCCCTGTTATTGGGTTATTCAGAACAAAGTGCCTTCCAGCGTGCCTTTAAGCAGTGGACCCGTCAGACGCCGCAACAGTGGCGCTCAGACTATCTGAAAAACAAAACACAGGAGAAATTTTTAGATTACCCAATATCAAATTTAGATTTTTGAGTAAAAATAATAAAGATAATTCAAGAGAAATAAACTTTTAAACCTGAATAAAAAAAGCTCATAGTAATCCTGAGCTTTTTCTGTTTCACATGGAAGAGTCATGAAATTTTAAAAAATGACCCATTATAAAAATGGATTATCAATTTCCTGAGCGTCATCACGCTGGATCTTGTCAGGCAGATCCGGGGTATTTTCCAGTTGCTGTACCACATCATTGAGTAGCGCCTGCAAGGCCTTGGCTGCTTTCAGTCCGGCCTGATCCTTGGTTAACTGCAAGTTTCCATAAAGGCTGACACAGTCCACATCATTTTCAATGGTCAGGTCATGAATCGCATGTGATTCGGTGCCGTTTTCATAAGGTTTAAACATTTTTTCTGTCGCTTCCTTGTTGTTTTTTAATTGTACCGGACCGATTTATGCTACCTGAATCCTGTCTGGCACAACAGAATTATTTCAAAAGCTGTAAAATGAACTGTAGCACTGCTTCCAGCAATTGCTTGATCAATGCACCTTGCGGATCATTATTGTCTGCTGCGTCACTAGTGGAGCCCTCAGATGTTGAAGTATTCCCGCTCACAGACGTACGACCTCCACCAGAACGTTTGAATTCCTCTTGTAATGCTTCCAGGTCACTCTTGGATACATCTTCGGCGCACTGGCTTTCTGCATCCCAGTTTGCATAGGTGATAGGCTTATTGGCCTTCACCTCGCTGGCTTTCAAAGGCAGCTTATAGGTATTACGTTTCTGTTCTTCAGTCAGTTGCGGGAAGATGTTGATATTAACCAGTTCCTCCAAGGCACAGACGCTGATGATCTGGACTTTTGGTGCCGGATTTTTCAGGTTGTTATCCACATAATACACCCCGGCTGCACCAGTTTTCGGCATATATACCGCTTTATAGGTCGCATTCGGTACGATTACGCCTTTGCCAATCGTCTCCAGCTTTTTCGCGCTATAAACCGGTCCCGTAACCACATAGACATCCTGTTTCTGTTTAGTCACCACCGCACGGGTGGCTTCTTCCAGTTCACGCCACGCCTGCTGATTGTTCTTCGGGGCTTGCGGTACCATGTTGGCTAAGGAGAAACTGTCAAACTGTGCCTGCTTGGTTGGCATATCAGCATTTGGCGCCATATGGCCACGGTCATAGCCAGTACCACGGTAATCTGCCAGAGTTGCACGATGCGCCGAACTGACACGTTCTTCCTCATGGAAGCTGTCTTCACGCGGAATCTTTTGACTCAGGCGAGATGGCGTCAATATTTCTGCCACCCATAATGGTGTTTTGGAGACACCAGAATACATGACATTAAAGCCGTTAAAGCACAGTGCATAGCTGTTCTTTTTTAAGCTATCCTTCATTAAGTAAGGTGGCACATCCCGGTAAAACTGATCCAGACAGGCAGAATTTGATGGTGAAGACAGCGATACCCACTGGCTGATTTTTTCTTGACCAAAGGCAATCGCAAAACTACCCGATGCCACTACACCCAGAATAATTTTTACAGTATTTTCGTTAAGGAACTGAAAGACAGGATTTTTTTTGGTACGTTGCTTCTTGGCCATGATTACAGCTACTTTAGAACATCTACAGCGGTGTTGCCGAGCTTAACAAGCCCTTTAAGCCGTGTATATCGTGACTTTTCCAATCGATTAACAAATAAGCAATATGTAAATAAACATCCATTAAGTATGTAACAGCCTGTCGGTTTTTTACGAATACTTGAACTAGATTTCAACCCATTTATGTAGCTTTCCTTGCTGCCCACTCTTTAATTATGCAATTGTAAGAAACTCTAATTCCTCGAAGAAATATACGAAGGAGCATTGTGATGTTATCGCTGAAGAAAAACTCCCATACTTGCAAAACTCATTATTCAAAATTACTGGCTCTAGGTGTATTTACCAGTGTAATGAGCCTCAGTGCATTGGCTGAACCACGGGTACAGCCGGGCGAAACATTAGAAAGCCTGTCCAAGGCACGAATTAGCACCACTGTAAACGGTCAGAATGCTTCTCTGGAAAATCTGGTCAATTCTGGTCAGATTCGTTTAGTGCAGCCGAGTCAGGCACCTGCTATGCAAAGTAATCCGTCGTCTGGCATGCAATCTGGTCAGCCGGGCATGTCTCAGGCTCCGGGTATGATGCGCCATTCTCAAGATCCTGCCATGATGCGACAAGGTGCAACTCCAGGCATGCAGCAACCCAACGATCCTCGTACTCTGCCTGAGATGCAGCAAGATTCCCCAATGACACCAGCAGGCTCTACTGCTCCAGGTGTAACTACTCCATAACAAGTCTGAAACAGATATTAAAAAACCAGAGCTAAACTCTGGTTTTTTTCATTTTAAATATTGTTGCTAGATTTCGATCTGGCTACCAAGTTCCACCACCCGGTTAGTTGGAATCTGATAGAAATCACTCACCGGACTGGTATTACGTTGCATTGAAATAAACAGTTTTTCACGCCATGGTGACATGCCTTCTCCGATTGCATGAATTACCCGGTCACGAGAGATAAAGAAACTGATCTGCATCAGATCATAATCAAAGCCCCATTCCGTGTAGGCTTGCTTGACCGCCCGTGGAATATCAGGCTGATCCTTGAAACCAAAATAGGCATAAATCCGGTAAAAATGCTCATTCAGCTTTTCAACTTCTACCCGATCTTCCTCTCCCACAAAGGGAATATCCCGGGTAATCACCGTAACCATGATATTACGTTGATGCAGTACCTTGTTATGCTTGATGTTATGCAGCATGGCATGTGGTACGACATCCGGAGTTCCGGTCAGGAAAATGGCATCACCCGGCACAAACTGAGTCCCGCCACCGGTAGAAACACTCTTGATAAATAGCTCAATTGGCAAGGTATTTTGCTGCATACGTTTGAGTAACAGTTCGCGGCCATCTTTCCAGGTCATGAGTATCGTAAACAGTACGGCACCCAGCATGATTGGCACCCAGCCACCGGAATAGATTTTCAGTGAAGTGGATGCGACAAAAATCAGATCGAGCGCCAGAAAAGGAGCCGCGAATAATACTACTTTCCAGATTGGCCAGCGCCAGAAACCATAAGCTAAAATGGAGATCAAGATCGTGCCACAGAGCATGGTCATGGTTACTGCCACCCCATAGGCGCTGGCAAGTCTCGCACTGTTCTCAAATAACAAAATCAGAATCACGACCGAAATAAACAGCATCCAGTTAATAAATGGCAGATAAATCTGGCCACGTTCTTCAGCTGAAGTGTGTTTCACGCTCAAACGTGGTAAATAACGTAGCTGAATTGCCTGATTGACCATCGAGAATACCCCGGTAATCACGGCTTGTGAGGCAATGACCGCAGCAGCCGTTGCCAGACCAATCATTGGATACAGGCTCCATTCCGGCAGCAGCATATAGAATGGATTAGCCAAAGCTTCTGGACTACGTAGCAGAAGCGCACCCTGCCCTGCATAATTGAGTAACAGACATGGCAAGACAATAATGAACCAGGCCAGACGAATTGGCAGGCGACCAAAATGTCCCATATCTGCATAAATCGCTTCACCTCCGGTCATGGTCAGAATCACTGCGCCCATGGTCAGGAAAGCCACATAGGGTTGATCCACCACAAAATGATAAGCCCAATAAGGGTTGATCATATGCAGGACCATCGGTGTCTGGATGATACTCCATAGACCAAAGCCACCAATCGACAGGAACCACAGTAAAGTCAGTGGACCAAAAAATTTACCCATGGTCCCGGTGCCATGACGTTGTACCAAAAACAGGCCGGCAATGATGCCGATGGATAAAGGCTCCAGCCATTTATTAAACACCGGCGTAGCAATACTCAATCCTTCAATGGCAGAGAGTACAGAAATCGCAGGTGTGATAATCCCGTCACCAAAGAACAATGAAGCACCAATAAAGCCTAAAGCAATCAGGTAAATCTTTTTCTTATCCGAGATTAGTGTGGTTCGCAGGTTGAGGGCCAGCAGTGACATGATGCCGCCCTCACCATTGTTGTCAGCACGCATGATGATAGTGACGTATTTAAAACTCACCGTCAGCATGATGCACCAGAAGATCAGGGAGAGAATGCCCAGTACCGAGGCTTCGCTGATGGCAAGATGCGAGGTCAGGAAACATTGGCGCAGTGCATAAAGAGGACTGGTACCAATATCACCAAAAACGACCCCAAGCGCAGCCAGCGTAATGACTGGTAAAGCTGCTTTTTGTGCAGTACTTTGCATATATTGTCTTCGTTTTAGAAAGCATTTTTGCGAATCATAGCACTGCCTCTAAACTTTTTCTGCAAATCAATTGTTTCAAGCTTGGCAGACTGGTTTTTTTTCTATATCATCCACCGCCATGGTGAGGTGTCCGAGTGGCTGAAGGAGCACGCCTGGAAAGTGTGTATACGTTTATAGCGTATCGAGGGTTCGAATCCCTCTCTCACCGCCATATTTTACGGAACTGCAATCTTTAGCAGTAAATAAAGGCTTAAATCTAAAGGGTTTAAGCCTTTTTTGTTGTCTATAATTAAATATCATGCTGCAATTTCACTATTGGCTATTCCTTAACGCCTTCATTTTTTAGCTTCTATAAAAGAAAAATATTTAATCAGATTCTTTAATTTTTATGGCTTAATAAAGGAAAATTCATTAAGTACTTCGGCTAGATTCCATTTTTAGAAGTTACGGTAATTTTAATTTTATGAATCACTATCAAGCTTGTAATATTCTGCCAATTGTTTGAAAAGTGATCTAATATAAAATGTGTAATCAGAAGCTTGCTGTAGTTTCTTTTCCAATTTAATACCTCCTTCCTTATGATGGAGGTATTTTTTTATTTAAAAAAATCAGTTCTTATACAGTGGTGAATTCTCTTATACTCTTATTATTCAGCCCCGGATAACAACTAGAAAAGACGATGAAAAAACTAACCTTTACCACCCTGCTCGTTATGTTTGTTATTGCTGGTTGCCAAAAGCAGCCTGAGCAGGCAGAAGCCGCAATGTCGACAGATAAAAACTCTGTAGATGTCATTCAGTTTGAACAGGCGGATCAGAAAATCAGTGGTTTTCTGGACCAGTTAGATAACCCGGCTACGCCTATGGAACTTCGCAAGAAAATCATATGCGAAGATTATCCTGAGGTGTATTTCAAAGAATATGTACCTGCCTTTATAAAAATTGCGCCAGAAAACACAAAAGAACAGTTAGCACAGGATCTGAAGCTGGCACTGGATTTTTATAAGAAGAAGGACAATGTCGTTTGCTAATGCTTGCCTTTTGATTAATGAACAAATGAATTGCCCTCTTTTCCCTATATATACTTCATGAAAGTTATACAAAAAATTCAGTTACTGAATTCTAACTTGGCATAAAAATAGCTTAATTTTATTGTCATCATCGCTATGTTATGTTGCTCTTAGCGGGCACATAAAAGGAGAACAAAAACCAGTAGATCTAACCAACCACGCCATTGATCTTGATTCAAACTAAAAGCTAAAAGATAGACACACTGCTATTCGGGAGCGAACATGAATAACAGCGCAAACTATGCCAAACAGATCAAAAATGCTAAACGTGGCGGTTACACTCCGACCATTGCCAAAGACGTCAACAAACACAAGATTCAAAAAGCCCTCAGACTCATCGAACAGTGGAGAAGCCTCGCTCAAGAACTCAAACCTCAAATGCAGTTTGATATGGCCTTTACCTTGGAGGAATGTGCTCAGGATCTGGACCGTATCCTAAAAAGCCGATAAACCTAGTTTTTATTCATCTCTGAAACCAGTTTAAATTTTCCACCCTCGCCCACACTTTCGCATGTGGGCGATTTTCATGAAGCCAGCTGATGTATTTCAAGTTTTGCAGCTTTTCGTATCATGCAGAATTCAATCAAACTTAAAATTTCACCAAAGCATTTAAACGGTTATTTTTTGGCTTGCATCACCCCAAAAAATCTGTAGAATGCACACCACAACGCCGGCATAGCTCAGTTGGTAGAGCAACTGACTTGTAATCAGTAGGTCCACAGTTCGAATCCGTGTGCCGGCACCATTTTCTTAGCCTCGCTTTTTTAGTGAGGCTTTGATGTTTCTGGAGTCTGCATTTTCT
Source organism: Acinetobacter sp. HA (assembly GCF_000264725.1). Lineage (NCBI taxonomy): Bacteria > Pseudomonadati > Pseudomonadota > Gammaproteobacteria > Moraxellales > Moraxellaceae > Acinetobacter > Acinetobacter sp. HA. The sequence continues at coordinate 43,714 of NZ_AJXD01000004.1, forward strand.
TCGGGCTTGATCTTTTCAGGCACTGTTCTAGTGCTTTGCTTTCGCGCTGATCTGCACATACCGCACCACACCTTCTTCAAAAAGCTTTCGGCATATTTTTGCGGTCATCTGAATTTTAAATTCATCTAGTCTGGACGTCTTCACAGACTGAACCATTTTTTTTGAATTTAAATCCTGCTGTACATACCTGGCAAAACCGGCAAATACTGATTCTGACAGATCTTCAACCTGAACATCTGTGAATTCAAACTGATCCAGACATTCATATAGCGTACCGAGCGGCATCAAATCACTTAAATTGACATCTGCTGATTTCAGCAAAAGCTGGTATTTACGCTTTTGAAATGAATTTAAAGTTTTCCAGCGCTCAGACAAAACTAGATGATGAAAACCGATTCGCGCTTTTGAATTCAAAACTGGGACTATCTGTTCCAGCAAGCTTGGTACGCTATTGTGATAAGCCGCATCCAGACACAGCACAGCGTCAAATTTATGTGGGAAATGGATATCTTTTAGTCGAAGAAAAGAAGCATGATAAATTGCATTCAGTTCAGGTAAATGCTGCTGAATCTTGGTAACACAAGTTTTCTGTAGCTCTACGCCTGCTAGGTATTGCACCTGATAGTGCTGCTGCCAATGCAGCAAACTGGCACCCTGGCCGCAGCCAAGATCCAGTAATTTATCTTTTGAATTTAAATGAATAGTTGCAGCCAGATGATCAGCCAAAGCCTGACAAGCAGCAACATAGTCTTGCTGCCCTATCTGCCAGTAACCAAGATTGCTCCAGGGCAATAGCGAAGTATCTCCAAGCAATGCTGCATTGATAGCATATTTATGCTCGGGTAGACGCTGCCGAAAGGCCTGGAACAGTTTCATGCTTAATAACCGAGTTGTGGTGCAACCTCAATATTCGGTTTTAATCCCTCGAATGGCAATGGTGCACCAAAGATTTCTGCAATCTTCATCGCTGAAGTAACTGCAGATTCCAGAATTGGCAAGCCATCACATGACCATGAACCACAATAGAATACCTTACGGCCCTGATCCAGATGACGTTGCTGTAATTCCTTGTTCAAGGCTACAGTATGCGCATCAACCACTGCGCGGGTCAGTGTCACAGAAGAAATAACTTTCTTCGGATCGATATCAGTCACCGGGCGCCAGGTCTGGAATACCGGAGATTTACCTACCAATGTCGGTTCAACCGCATTGAGCCATACCGTAAACTGCTGACGGGTAAACTTGCGGTCCATCATATAGCTTAGTACTGCCCAGTCTTTACGTTTCGGCGGCATCACGCTGGTATCGGTATGGATTACCAATTGCCCCTGCTCAAACTGGAATTTTTTCAATAATTCTATATCTGTTGCAAACTGGTCTTTATCAAGAAATTCCTCGATCTTGTTGGTGGGTGTAGCAACGATGACACGGTCAAATAACTTGGAATAACCCGCCGCATTTTCTACACGGACCTGATCACCCTGCTGTTGTACCAGCGTGGTTGCTGCACCACTGACAATGTCGATGCCTTCAATCAGTTTATCCACCAAGGCTGGTGTACCACCCTGCATACGCAATAATGCATCGCCATCTGTCAGCTGACGTAGGAAAATCAATAAGGGCTTGGCTGGCCATTCACCAATGGTTTTTGGGTTACAGGTACAGATGGTATACAGTACCGGCATCACCGCACCATGCCAGAATACTTCTTCAATATCATTGCGATTAATAAATTCTGCCAGGCTGATATCCTGATTTTTAGATTTAAAGAATTTGTTCAACGCTGTTTTTAGTTGTAATAAACCTTTAACCAGACGCCAGCCATACTGCTGAAGACCTTTACGGTTATTGATAATCGGAAAGTTACCAATCCGGCTACGCGAAGTCGTCAGCCAGGTTTCAGTCCGGTCCTCAAATAACCAGCTGCATGCCATATAAGTGCGTACCGGATAGGTCTTGATCCCCAGATGAGTCGCAAGACTTAGCGTATTTTTCCACAAGTACGGATTCATCACACGCAAAGGAGCATCTACCAGCCCACCTTCAAACTCGAGGCTGTGACTGTCCATGCCGCGCCCTTGCAGCGCTTCAAAAATAGTGATGTGATGTCCTGCATCCTGAAGAATTCTGGCTGTAGCCAGTCCGGCCATGCCACTACCAATTACTGCGATATCCAAACTGATCATCCGTCATTGAGAAACTTTTAGAAATTATGTACCAAGCCTGCCGTAATTAGGCTATTAAAATCTTCCAGATTGCGTTTTTTTCAGATGGACTAAAGCGCTTGAAAATTCATAATTTTTTACATTTTTAATATAAAAAGTTAACACTGTTTAAATTTATGCTTTTATTGATATTTTTTGTATTTTTAAAAAAATTATCCTTTAAAAACAATACATTTAAATTAACCAATTTTTTAACTTTCGTTTTACAAAAGATACAAGAAGCGCTATAATTTTCTGCATAATAAAATGATAACTCCATCGCCCTCCACAGTGTTGAAGTTATTTAAAAAATCTTATAATCAGAAGAACTTACAGCGCATAACTATTTAAGAGCCTCTGCACTGCAGAGGCTTCTTTCTTTCTGGACTGACATTTTTATTCAGTAGCTACCGGAATTTCTCCAAATTTACCCTGATTAAAATCCTGGAAGGCTTGGACAATTTCTTCCTTGGTATTCATCACAAAAGGACCATAACCTTGAATGGGTTCCTTCAAGGGTTCACCAGTCAAGACTACGAATTTGCTGTCTTGATAAGCCTGAATCTGGATTATAGGATCGCTATCCTGAGCAAATATCACAATAGAACTGTCCAGAACTTTCGGGCCAGCATTCACTACCAGCTCTCCACTCAATAGCACCAGCAAAGCATTATGACCGGCAGGTATCTGCAGCATCGTTTCATAATCTGCTTTGAGTTCACCATCCCAGACATTGACCGGACTAAAGGTATGCGCCGGACCATGATGCCCATCAAATTCACCAGCGATGACCCGGATATGTCCCTCACCTTCATCCATTTCAATCCGGGGAATATCAGTTGCAGTCAGTGCCTGATAACGCGGTGTAGTCATTTTGTCTTTGGCAGGTAAATTCACCCACAGCTGGACCATTTCAAACAGACCACCATTCCGGGCAAAGTCTGGAGAATGGAATTCTTCATGCACTACGCCTGCACCTGCAGTCATCCACTGTACATCACCTGCCTGAATCGTACCGCCACCACCGCCAGAATCCTTATGTGTTACTCCACCCTGATAGGCGATCGTCACGGTTTCAAAACCACGGTGTGGATGTGAACCGACACCGTGCTGCACCGTAGTCGGATCAAAATGATACGGCGCTGCATAATCCAGCAACAAAAACGGACTGATGACCTGACCAAGACGGTCATAAGAAAACAGATTTTTGACCGGAAATCCATCACCGACCCAATGCATGTGCTGATTACGGTAAACACCTATGACTTTTTTCATCTTTTTACTCCTATCTGAATAGGATGAACATGCAGTCATTGTATGCGTTGCGGATAACTATCGATACTAGGCCAATGAAATGCAGTATCCCGAATATAAGACAATACTGGTGTCAGTACTGGTACCCTACAACTGGTTTATACCTTATGTAAAAGCCAGCGTCTGGTGATGGAAAAACTGATTGAGCATCTGGTTGAAAGCTTGCTTGCCGCAGCCGAAAGTCATCAAGACTATATGATTTAATTGTCCTTTCATTTTCAAATGACCATAAAAAAAATCCAGCGCTGAAGGCTGGATTTTTTAGATTTGATAAAGATTTATTGAATTAGATTTTACCTACCAGGTCAATTGAAGGAGCTAGGGTTGCTTCGCCTTCTTTCCATTTTTGCAGGACATACTTCACCTGGGTGAGCATGTACGTACTGAGCTGCTTTAACTTTACGAAGCAGTTCCTGCGCGTCACGACCGATACCACCTGCGTTGATTTCAATGATCTGGATTTTACCATCCGGATCGATCACGAAAGTACCGCGGTCAGCCAAACCTTCAGCTTCGATCAGCACTTCAAAGTTTTTCGCCAGAGTCCAGGTTGGATCGCCAATCATTGGATACTGGATTTTACCAATCACGTCAGACGTGTCATGCCAAGCTTTATGGGTAAAGTGCGTATCCGTAGATACACCATAGATTTCTACACCCAGTTTCTGGAATTCGGCATATTGATCGGCAAGATCGCCTAATTCTGTTGGACAAACAAAAGTGAAGTCAGCAGGATAGAAGAATACAACAGACCATTTGCCTTTCATGTCTTGCTCAGATACTTCAATAAATTGACCATTGTGGTAAGCAGTTGCATTAAATGGCTTAACTTCAGTATTGATTAAACTCATGTGATTTTTCCTATCAGTTCGCGGGAATTCATTCGATGAACTAAGAATACGCAAAAACTAATAATAGATAAAACCGTAACTTTTTATAAAAACTATCGGTTTTTTAGATTTATAAATTCTATTAATTTTTTACTTATTATCTTTTATTCCAATTTAACTCCTGACCTCTACCGAGAGAAATGCTGTAAAGAATCCCAAACTGACTGCGCCAAAGCAGATGCATGTTTTTGCGGAGAATCCTTGACTCGACCTGCCAGCCAGGCACGGCAATAGCTTTCTGTCGCGCCAATTACTAAAGAGGTCAGTAAAGCAGGTGGTACAGCTTGCAGACAAGCGGCATCTGACTGCTGGGCCAGCCATTTCTTTAAATCCTGATTGCGCTGGCTGGTACGCTGTTCCAGATCCTGACGCAGTTCTGAGGTATGTACCACATGATGGGCCGCATAGAGAAAACGGGCAAAGTCTGGATAACTGATGACCCAATCAATATAACTTCGGA
>NZ_AJXD01000005.1:0-46353 GCF_000264725.1 Acinetobacter sp. HA
AAAGTTAATCGACGACTCACTTCAGATTTCAGTATCTAAGCAAGCTAAGCTGCTGAAAGTCTCCCGTGGTTGTTATTATTATCGCCCAAAACCTGTTAGCTCATCAGATCTGAAGCTGATGCGATGTATTGATGAATTACATATGCAATATCCTTTTGCAGGCAGTCGTATGATGCGTGATTTGTTGAATCGTCAAGGGCATCATATAGGACGACGTCATACACGTACTTTAATGAAGAAAATGGGTATTCAGGCGTTATATTGCAAACCAAATTTAAGCCAGGCTAATCAAGCTCACCGTAAATATCCATATCTGCTCAAAGGGTTGGCTATTCAGCGCAGTAATCAAGTGTGGTCTACGGATATAACGTATATCCCTATGGCAAAAGGCTTTGTTTATTTATGTGCTGTGATTGATTGGCATAGCCGCAAGGTACTTGCGCATAGGGTATCGATTAGTATGGAGGTGGATTTTTGTATTTCGGTTTTAAATGAAGCGATTGAAAAATATGGATCACCTGAAATATTGAATACAGACCAAGGCAGTCAGTTCACCAGTGATGCATTTATTGATGTATTGAAATCAAATGGCATTCAAATCAGTATGGATGGTAAAGGTCGATGGGTAGATAATGTGATGGTTGAACGATTATGGCGGAGCGTTAAATATGAAGAGGTGTATCTCAAAGCTTATAGCAGTGTCACAGATGCGAAAAAGCAATTAAGTGCATATTTTGAGTTTTATAATTTGAAACGACCTCATTCGAGTCTAGACAAAATGACACCAAATGAGTTTTACTATGATCAGCTACCCCAACAAAACAAGGTGGCTTAACTAGAGCGGAATATCACTTATAAATACGCTTTTAGTTGTTCAAACAAGTGGGACCACCTCTTTTGTAACCTAATTGACTCAGTTTAGCTTTATTAATATCAGGAATTCTACAATAAAAAAATTATGCTTTTATCGTAAATACAAAGTATTAATCTGCTTAAATATTTTTATTAAAATATACTTCTTTCATAACTCAAAAAATGATTATCCTATTCATATTTATAGATATTAAAAGCCCTTTCTCCCTTTGGGATGAGAAGTATTAATTTGAAGAGAATGAGGGAGTTTTTTAGAAAAAACCTCTCCCTGAGGAGCATGCTCCGCAAACCTCCTTGTAGGAGAGGTAATTCCCTTTATAGAGATTTAAAAATGATTTATGAAAGAATCCTATAATTAAAATTAATTATAAAAATCTTAAATAAATATCTATTTCCAGTGAATATTTAATTTAAATGAACTCTAATTTCTTTTAAATAAAAGATGAGTAAAATTGAGTTTCTTACAGCCTTATCTATAAATTTTTCTAAATCAATTTCTTCTGGTCCATTATCAAAATCATCGATAAAGGCTTTTATATTTTAACCTTTAACTCTCCAATATTTGCCGTTCTACTTTGAAATAGACTAAATTTTATCCTTTAAAATTAATGCTCCTTTTTGTAGCAGAATTCTTATCTGTAAAAAGAAAAAGCTCATTTTATGCGCTTTTTAATGCTTAATTATTCATATATAAAAAAAAGATCACCCACAGGTGATCTTTTCTCTATTAAATAAGACTTCAAGCAGCGAGCTGTTCATCACGCTTGAACACCAGCTCACCTTTAAGAGAACTCTCTGCATCAAAGTAGTACCCCTCAGTATTAAAACCTTTCAGATCCTCTACGCGATCAATCTGGTTTTCAATAATAAAGCGTGCCATCAGGCCACGTGCTTTCTTGGCATAAAAGCTAATCACTTTATATTTGCCATTTTTCTGATCCAGAAACACAGGCTTAATGATTTCTGCCTGGATTTTATTTTCCTTCACAGATTTATAGTATTCATCAGAAGCAATATTCACCAAAAGTTCTGAATTCGCCGCTGCAAGATCATAATTGATCAGCTCAGTAATAGTATGTCCCCAGAATTCATACAGGTTATGACCACGAGAATTGGCAAGTTTTGTTCCCATCTCTAATCGATATGGCATCATCAGATCCAATGGACGTAACAAACCATATAAGCCGGACAGCATACGCAGATGCTCCTGAGCATAGCTAATGTCATGATCTTTTAGGTTATAGGCATCCAGACCTGTATAAACATCACCCTTAAAGGCAAAAATCGCCTGTCGTGCATTTGACAGATCAAATTCTGGCTGCCAGTCACGGAAACGCTCAACATTAAGATTGGCAATTTTTTCACTTACCGACATCAGGCTGGAAATTTCTGTTGCTGACAACTTGCTGGCAACTTCTATCAATTCCTGGGAATGTTCCAGCAATCTTGCTTGCGTATGCTGATCTGTTGGTAACGATGATTCGTAGTCGAGGGTCTTTGCAGGGGAAATTAATGCGAGCATAGCCAACCTGGTTAAAAAGTGATTAATCAAACTATATCAGTCGAGTTATTTTAATTCCAATTCATGTTTTTACTTAATACAATCGTTAAAATACGCCTTTCTCCCCTCATTTATCGATTTTCCTATGTCCGAACAAATTTTCCTTCAGGGTCCTGTGGGACAAATTGAAGTTTTTGTGGATTATCCTCAGGGTGAAGTGAAAGGATTCGCGGTTGTTTGTCACCCCCATCCATTGCAAGGCGGTACACCACAACATAAAGTTCCAGTATTGCTGGCACAAATGTTTTTAGAGCGTGGTTGTGTTGTCTATCGTCCAAGTTTCCGTGGTTCTGGTCAAAGTGATGGAATACACGACGAAGGCTATGGTGAAACTGATGATGTACTTGAAGTGATTAAATTCGCTCGTACTCAACATATTGGCTTGCCATTCTATGCAGGTGGCTTTAGTTTCGGTGCACATGTCATGGCCAAAAGCTATGCCACGCTACCTATAGAATTACAGCCTAAACAGACGGTTTTATGCGGTTTGCCAACCGCCACCGTAGCAGGTTTACGCCACTATGTAACACCGCATATTAAAGGTGACATTCTGTTCCTGCATGGTGAAGCCGATGATGTGACCCTGTTGTCGGATCTAATTGAATGGGCTAAACCACAGCGTCATTTATTGACCATTTTACCAGGTGCCAATCATTTCTTTACTGGTTACCTCAAACAGTTGCGTATTGCGATTACGCGCTTTTTAATGCTGTAAAAAATTCCATAATTAAAAAAAGCGGCTCAATGGCCGCTTTTTTTAATTTTTCCATTCGAATTCACTAAAGCTTTCTTGCTCCTTGAGTGAAGCTTCTACGGCCTGTGCCAGTTGATTAAGGAGGCTTTGTTCGGTAATCCGATCCAGCCAGTCTTGTTCTTCATCTGGATAAGATGCAATCTCACAGACAAAATGCCCTTCACTGTCGCGACTTTCACAACTCACCGAAAGTGGCAATGCGTGTTCATCTACTGCAACAGCAACCTGTCCACCACTTTGTGGCAAGGTTTGAAAGCCATATTTTCCGAGTTCATCAGCAAGAAATTGCGCGACATACTCTTGGGTCTCACGACTATCCTGTAATTGCTGTTGGCTTTGAGTATTGGCAATAAATTTTAATTTTCGCATCGCTACATCCAAATGGCTTTTTTCTTGTATGGGTTTAGCATAAGCCAATATAAACAAAACAGCCAAGCAAAAGCTTGGCTGTTTCACATAAATTTAAGGATTATTCTGTCACTTCAATCGCCAGACCAGCCTGAGACGTCAGTTCAGTAAAGGTTGGGAAGCTGGTGGCGACTGTTTCAGTCCCGACAATCTTGATTTCACCTGAGTTACGCAGACCTGCAATCGAGAAACTCATTGCGATACGGTGATCATGATGCGATTCAATTTCACCACCGGTAAAGATTGGTGACCAGTCACCTGCCTTGCCTTTACCTTCGATGATGATGCCATCATCAGTCGGCGTACAGTCGATGCCCATGGTTTTTAGGCCATCTGCCATGACTTGAATACGATCCGATTCTTTGACACGGAGTTCAGCCGCACCCGTCAGGATCGTTTGACCTTCCGCACATGCCGCTGCAATAAACAATGCCGGGAATTCATCAATTGCTAGTGGCACTTGGTCTTCTGGCATATGAATGCCTTTTAACGTACGTGTACCGCGAATACGAATATCTGCAATCGGTTCACCGCCAGCGATGCGTTCATTTTCAACGCTGATGTCGGCTCCCATCTGTTTCAGGATTTCGATGACACCAGTACGGGTCGGGTTAATGCCTACCGCTTCCAAAGTCACGTCAGCATTTTCAGTAATCGCTGCACCCACCATAAAGAAAGCAGCAGATGAAATATCAGAAGGCACCTGAATGTTAGTACCTACTAGTTTACCACCACCTTGCAGGGAAATACGGTTGCCTTCAGTTTTCACTTCATAACCAAACGCACGTAGCATACGTTCAGTATGGTCACGGGTTGGTTCCGGTTCAGTCACCGAAGTTTCACCTTCCGCCCAAAGACCCGCCAGCAGAATACCTGATTTCACCTGAGCAGATGCCATTGGCAAGTCGTATTGAATACCTTTCAGGTTTTGATTACCCGTAATCGATACTGGTGGTGTACCACGTTCACCCGTAGTTTGAATCTGCGCGCCCATCAAACGTAATGGTTTTGCAATACGCTCCATTGGACGTTTAGACAGGGATGCATCACCCGTCATCACCGAATCAAATTTCTGTGCGGACAGCATGCCAGCCAGCAGGCGCATCGAAGTACCAGAGTTACCCATGTAAAGCGCAGACTTCGATGCTTTCAGACCTTGCATACCCACGCCATGAATGGTCACTTCACCATTTTTAGGGCCTTCAATGCTTACGCCCATATCACGGAATGCCTGTAAAGTTGCAAGTGCATCTTCACCCTCAAGGAAACCCGTCACATGCGTTGTGCCTTCAGCGATGGCACCAAACATGATGGAACGGTGTGACACAGATTTGTCACCTGGCACGGTAAATTTACCCTGGAACGTCTTGGCACCTGGTTGAATGGTAAATTGTTGTGTCACTTTATTTTTCTCCATGAGAGGTTTCTTGGCGAGCATATGATTGAAGTGCTGACGCGCGGCTTGCGCATGCCCCAATAAGCCCATTAAAGCTTGTGAATCTTCATCTTCAATCAGCTTGCGGATAATCGCGAGTTGAGCTTCAAAGCCGTTCACGGCATTGAGAATCGCCTTTTTATTGGCAAAAAAGATGTCATGCCACATTTGTGGATCGCTGGCGGCAATACGCGAGAAGTCGCGGAAGCCACCGGCAGCATAACGAAAAATATCCAGATTGTCTTCGCGTTTGGCCAGTTGTTCGACCAGGTTGAAGGCCATCAGATGCGGAAGATGGCTGGTATGGGCCAGCACTTCATCGTGCTTTTCCACATCCATACAAATCACTTCCGCTTTAGCCACCTGCCACAGTTGAATCAGTTTATCGACCGCCCATTGTCCGCTGCTTGGCAACGGTGTCAAAATCACCTTGTGATTAGCGAACAGATCCACCTTACCCGCATGTACACCAGTATGTTCTGCACCCGCAATTGGATGCCCTGGCACAAAACCGGCTGGCAGATTTTCACCAAATATGGCTTTGGCTGCATCCACCACATTGCCTTTGGTACTGCCAACATCAGTCAGAATGACATTTTCCGACAGATAAGGCTTGATCGTTTCCAGCACTTTTTGGGTTGCACGCACAGGTAGTGCCAGCACAACCAGGTCTGCCCCCTTAACGGCTTCTACAGGATCTGCATAGCCGTCGGTAATCAGACCGAGTGCCTTGGCATCTTCCAAAGTTTTTTGAGAGCGGGTCGATGCCACGATGTCATTAGCTAAATGCTCAGCCTTGATGACACGCGCCAGACTTGAACCAATGAGGCCAAGTCCGATAAAGGCAACTTTTTCAAACAGTGGCTGCGACATAACTTAAGCTTTCGCCTCTAAGCCAAGTACTTTGCCTAATGCAGCAAGGAATTTGGCATTTTCAGCTTCAGTACCAATTGATACGCGCAAGTGGTCTGGAATACCCACTGGACGTACAATCACACCTTCTTTCAGTAACTTGTTAAATGTTTCTGCTGGATCAGCCTGCACATCAACCAGAATGAAGTTCGCGCGCGAAGGTACATAGTTCAGGCCCAAAGCTTTGAAACCCGCTTCAAGCTGAGCCATACCCGCCTTGTTCACTTCACGAGATTTCTCGATAAATGCTTCATCTTTCAATGCAGCAACTGCAGCCACCATGGCTAAATGGTTGACGTTGAATGGCTGACGGATACGGTTCAGATAATCAGTCACTTCAACAGATGCCAAAGCAAAACCAACACGCAGTGCAGCCAGACCATAGCACTTAGACAGTGTACGGCTGACAATCAGATTCGGATACTGTTTCAGGAATTTTAGGCTGTTGAAGTTCTCTGGGAAATATTCCACATAGGCTTCATCCAGTACCACGATGACATTCGCTGGCACTTTCTGCATAAATGCTTCAAATTCGGCTTCTTCGAACCAGGTCCCTGTCGGGTTGTTCGGGTTCGCAATAAAGATCAATTTGGTATTGTCTTTTACCGCAGCCGCCATCGCTTCAAGGTCATGTGAGAAGCCTTTTGCTAGCACTTCAATCGCTTCGGCATTAATCGCTTGAGTCACCAGTGCATATACCGCAAATGCATGCTGGCTATACACTACAGAATCTTTTTCAGAAACAAATGCACGGGCAAATATTTCAAGTAAGTCGTTTGAACCATTACCCAAAGTAATCTGGTTATGATCAAAACCGAATTGTGTCTTGATCTGATCCTTCAGGATAAAGCCACCGCCATCAGGATAACGGCCAATTTCCGCCAGTTCCGCAGCCACTGCTTCTTTGACTTTATCTGAACAGCCCAGCGGGTTTTCATTTGAAGCCAGTTTCACGATATCAGTGATGCCCAACTCACGCTCAAGTTCACTGATCGGTTTACCTGGTTGATATGGCTTTAATTTAGAGATGCCTTCATTGGCTGGGACAAACGACATTTTATACTTCCGATTTACAGATGAAACAGTGGTTAGTACCCTCGCACTAACCACGAAAGGCTGCTTTTATAAAACAGCTGCAGGATATGAACCAAGCACGCGGACTTCTTTCACAAGCGGACGAATTTCTTCGATCGCAGCTTTAACATTTTCCTGCTCAATATGACCTTCAAGATCGATAAAGAATACATAAGCCCATTTTTCAGGAAGTGCAGGTCGAGTTTCAATACTGGTTAGACTAATGTTGTGTTTGGCAAATGGAGCCAGAATTTCCAGCAATGCACCGGCGCGGTCATGTGCAGACACCAGTAATGAAGTTTTATCATTGCCACTTTGTGGCACTTTTTCACGGCCAATCACCAGGAAGCGTGTCGTGTTCTCTGGGTTGTCTTCAATGTTGCTGTGCATAATCTCAAGATTATAAATATTCGCAGCAATTTCAGAAGCGATCGCAGCAGAATGCCATTCATTCTGAATACGGCGTGCCGCTTCAGCATTTGAACTGAGTGCCACACGTTCTACACCTGGATAATGGGCATCCAGCCATTTACGGCACTGAGCCAAAGTTTGCTGATGTGCATAGATCTGTTTAATACTGTCTTTACGGGTATTTTCAGAGATCAGGAACTGGTGATGAATGGGTAATTCTACTTCGCCAATCACATTCAGATGCGAAGTCTTGAAACAGTCTAAAGTGTGGTTCACTACCCCTTCAGAGGAGTTTTCAACCGGTACCAGACCATAATGTGCACTGCCCGCTTCTACTTCACGGAACACTTCATCAATGGTGGGTAATGGACGAACCACAGCATCATGACCAAAATGTTTCAATACTGCTGAGTGTGTGTAGGTACCGACAGGTCCCAAAAACGCAATACTTTGCGGTGCTTCAAGCGCCAGACAGGCCGACATGATTTCACGGAACAGACGTGCCATGGTGGTATCAGACAATGGCCCCTCATTACGTTCCATAACATTACGCAAAACCTGCGCTTCACGTTCAGGACGGTAAAACAGTGGATTCTCTTCTGAAGCAAACTTTGCTTTTGCTACAGCTTCTGCCAAACGCGCACGGCGATTAATCAATTGCTGGATTTGCTGATCAACTGAATCGATATCTTCACGAATCTTAGCCAAATCAAGAGAAGTCGTAGTGTTTTGATCGTCGTTGATCATTGTTATGTCGCCCTTCATAAACCGTAACTGTTTCAGTATAACAATAGTAAGCTTTCAAATGTTACGCAATATGACTTTGTCTTTTAAAAGTCAGTTATTTATGCGTTGCCTAATCACTCATCGCATCTGCAATGTTTAGTAACATTTTCCACAGCGTATTCAGCAAAAATTACATTATCAAATTGTAAAGTTTGCGTTTGCATCTTAACTGATTTTAGGATGGATGAATTATCATTATTTCTTAATCTATATAACGATTTTAACCATAAGAAAAATCATGCAAAGACTCAAAAATCAGCAATGGAAAGACGTTGCTAGATGATCAATAGTTCATTTTAAAATTACCGCTCAACCTCCTGCACATATGCTTTTTTTACTTGTTTTAACAGAGCTTTTTACATTTAACATGTATTTATTTACAGAGCAGGGACGATTTTTAAACCTTATCCCGCTAGTCTGTTCAAAACTTAGGCAGGAGCAAATACATGCCAAAAAGAATAGCTGTGCTCGTCACTCATAACTTTGATGATCAGGAATATTTTGAACCTGTAGAAGCCTTTCGTGCTGCCAGTCACAGTATCTGCAATATTGACCATGAAGCTGGAAAGGTCATATATGGTCAGAAACATACAGCTTCAGTGACTATAGATGAAAGTATTGACCAGATCTGTGTCGATGATTTTGACGCATTACTAATTCCAGGTGGAGAATCTCCCCTGACCTTCACTTCAGATGCTGTTGTTCTAAAGTTGATTCAGGAATTTAATGCAGCCAATAAAACCATCTTTAGCATCTGCGATGCTTCATTATTACTCGGTGCGGCTGACGTGCTGAAGGACCGGATTATTACCAGTATTCGTGACCATGCGCACTGGCTGCAAGATGCAGGCGGTCGTTATTATGATGCAGAACTGGTCAATGATAATAACCAGTTGATCTCTTCACGTGCACCAGACGATTTACCTGTGTTTATTGATGAGTGCCTAGAAGTATTAAGGTCTTAAAATATGAAAAATGTCATTTGCTCCCTTACATAAAAATGAGCCCTTATAGGCTCACTTTTACTTTATAGCGAATGAAATACTTTTATCGACCTAATAGGCTACGTGCCACGATTTCTTTCATGATCTCGTTCGTACCACCATAAATCCTTTGGATACGCGCATCGACAAAGAAACGGGAAATCGGATATTCAGTCATATAGCCATAGCCACCAAACAGCTGGAGCAAATTATCCGCAATTTTCATCTGCATGTCAGTTGAAAAACTTTTTAAGGCTGCTGCAGTTTCAACATTCAGCTTGCCCTGCATATACAACTCAACATTCTGGTTATAAAACGCCGCTGTTGCCAGTTCATCAATCTTGGCCTGTGCCAGTACAAAGCGAGTGTTCTGGAATTGGCCCACTGCCTGGCCAAAGGCTTGACGTTCTTTGACATAGGTCGTGGTGATATCAATTGAACCACGAATCGCGCCCAAAGCCGTAGCCGCAATCGCAGTGCGCTCACGTGGCAGTTCTTGCATCAGGTATGCAAAGCCTTGGCCTGGTTGACCGAGTAACTGATCTTTTGGCACTTTGACATTATCAAAGAACAGCTCAGAGGTATCTTGTGAGTGCAGGCCAATCTTGTCCAGATTGGTGCCTTTCTTGAAACCTTCCAGATGAGTATCTACTAAAAGCAGTGAAACACCTTTGGCACGTGCCTGTGGATCGGTTTTTACAGCCAGCACCACCAGATCGGCATGCTGACCATTCGAAATAAAAGTTTTAGAACCATTTAACAGATAATGGTCGTCCTGCAAAATGGCACTGGTTCGAATTGCCTGCAAGTCAGAACCAGCACCTGGTTCAGTCATACCGATGGCACCGACCACCTCACCAGTCACCATTTTAGGCAGCCAGTATTTCTTCTGTTCTTCAGTGGCGATATGCAGGATATAGGGTGCAGCGATATCCGAGTGACATGACAAACCAATAGAGAGTGCACTAAACCCTGCACGTGCCGACTCTTCAAGTAACATTAAGGAGTAATGGGTTGGCACACCATAGCCACCATATTCTTCTGGAACATCCACACAAAGAAAGCCATTTTCACCCAGCGCATTCCAGACTGAACGTGGAATCTTGCCCTCACGTTCCCATTGTTCATAGTGCGGTGCAATCTGTTCGCCCATAAAGCGTTTAAAGTTATCGCGGAATAATTCCAGGTCTGCATCATATGCCAGCATTGTTCTATCCTTGTGGTGTTTATCATTATATTTCCACAAACAGGCTAGCGATTTTTAAGGTCAGTGTCATGCGCTAATATGATTTTTTTCAAACTTTACAGTCAATTTATTTTAATAAAAATTTAAAAAAAGGAAGCCGAAGCTTCCTTTTTTAAACAGACTGAAATCAGTGAGATTTAACGCCTTCTTGCTGCATTAATTCATCAATTTCTGCCGGATTGTTTAATGCATAATCCAGTTTTTCTTTGTCCAGCTGACCGACCCATTTTGCAACAACCAGAGTCGCCAATGAGTTGCCAATCAGGTTAGTCAAAGCACGTGCTTCAGACATGAAACGGTCGATACCCAGAATCAGTGCCAAGCCCGCTACCGGAATATGCCCTACTGCAGACAGGGTTGCAGCCATTACGATAAAGCCAGAACCTGTTACACCTGCTGCACCTTTAGATGAAATCAATAGCACAAGAAGTAAGGTAATCTGATGAGATAGATCTAGCTGGGTATTGGTTGCCTGAGCAATGAAGACTGCCGCCATAGTCAGGTAAATAGAAGTCCCGTCCAGGTTGAAAGAATAACCTGTTGGAATAACCAGACCGACTACTGATTTTTCTGCACCTGCCAGTTCCAGCTTTTTCAGCATACGCGGCAATACAGATTCAGAGGATGAAGTACCCAGTACAATCAGCAATTCTTCGCGGATCAGACGGATCATTTTCATGATACTAAAACCGGTGAAACGTGCAATTGAACCAAGAATAATGAAAATAAACAGGATACAGGTGATATAGAAGCACAGAATTAATTGACCCAGCTGCGCCAGTGTACCGATACCATATTTACCGATCGTAAATGCCATGGCACCGAACGCACCGATAGGTGCAAGTTTCATGATCATGTTCACGATGTTAAAGAATACATGTGAAATCTGGTCAATGAACTTTAATACCGGCTTACCATTATCACCCAGCTGATGCAGGGCAAAACCAAACAGGAGAGCAAATAGCAGTACCTGAAGGATTTCCCCTTCAGCAAATGCGCCCACTACCGTATTTGGAATGATATTCATGAAGAAATCGATGGTCGATTGTGACTCACCTGATGCAACATATTTCGAGATACCTTCCGTATCCAGAGTTGCTGGATCAACGTTCATACCAACACCAGGTTTGGCAATATTGATCACAAGCAGACCGATCACCAAGGCAATCGTCGATACGATTTCAAAGTATAGTAAAGCAATACCACCTGTCTTGCCGACAGATTTCATGCTTTCCATACCTGCAATACCACTCACTACCGTACAGAAAATTACTGGTGCGATAATCATTTTGATCAGGCGGATAAAGCCATCACCCAATGGTTTCAGCTGTTCGCCCAAACCAGGAACATATTGTTCAGCACCATTGATAATTTGCGTACCGCTTGGTGAGAAGTGACCCACGAGGATACCGGCAATAATGGCAACAATCACTTGAAAATAAAGTGACTTATAAATAGGTTTTTTAGCCATGACCTTAGTTCACAATATACTTCTAACAAGAAGCAATATTCAGTTTTCACTTATTTAAGAAAATAAGCATCCAATACTTCATTGCCTTAAACAAAAAAGTGCTTACGTATCAAGAAATTAATCTGATACCGAAAATAGATTGTGTATGTACGTTTAACAATTACAGGAACACCGCTCTTCAGCAGAAGTTAGTGCATTGATCAGGAGATGAAGCAAACACAAAAAATCAAGAGAAATTTTAACCGCTTTTTAGACTTTTGTTTAACCCAAAATGTTAAATTTGTCTAAATAATAATCAATATTCCTTAGACTATAGTCTTATAAAACCATAATTCTTCTGCAAAATAAGAAGGTGAAATACCAATATCAGCGTAAAATATGCCAATACTTGATAAACATGATTGATCTATCCCTATGACCACAAAGCGAAATATTTATAAAGATGCTGAACATCCTTTTGCCCAGTTTATTCGTATTATTGGTAAAGGAAAGAATGGTGCACGCTCGCTCAGTTATGATGAAGCCTATCAAGCTTTTAGTATGATCCTGAAAAATGAGGTGCTGGATGTGCAGCTAGGTGCCTTCCTGATGCTACTACGAGTAAAAGAAGAATCCGTCGAAGAACTGGCAGGTTTTGTTCAGGCAACCCGGGATCAGCTTAATTTTAAAGATCTGGATGTAGACTTGGACTGGTCATCTTATGCTGGCAAGCGCAAGCATTATCCATGGTTTATCCTGTCTGCCCTCACCTTGGCCAAGCATGGCTATAATATTGTCATGCATGGTGCAGCTGGGCATACTTTGAATCGGGTTTATACTGAGCAAGTATTAGAATACCTAGGCTATTCTATTTGCCACAGTGAGGTTGAAGTCGAACAGCAGCTGCAAGAAAGACATTTTGCTTATCTGCCTTTAAATGTGATTTCACCTATCCTGGCTGAGCTGATCGGACTGCGAAATGTTATGGGTTTACGTTCTCCTATTCATACATTGGCGCGCCTGATTAATCCATTCAATGCCAAAGCGACTTTACAGGCCATTTTCCATCCGGCTTATCGTGGTTCACACCAGCGCGCTGCTTTTCAGCTCGGTTATCAAAATAGTGCTGTGATTAAAGGTGAAGGTGGCGAGTTTGAACGTAACCCTGATGCCAAAACCTTAATTTGTGGTATCAAGAATGGCGAACTGTATGAACACGAACTGCCTAAACTGACGGACAATCGCAGTCCGATTGAAGAAGAGCTGAATCTGGCTGTATTTAAAGAAGTCTGGGATGGTCAACGTTCGCATGAGTATGGCGAAACCGCAGTGGTTGAAACTATCGGTATTGCGCTATATACCATGGGCAAATGTGAGAGCTATGAAGCAGCGATGCAGAAAGCTAAAGAACTCTGGAATACTCGTCTTTCGGTTTGAACAAAATCATTTATTTCAGACATTAAAAAGACCACGTTTGTGGTCTTTTTGGTTTCAATTAAACGAAACGAATGGGCCTGAATTCTGGTTCATTCTTGTGATGATCATCATCACATTCTTCACCTTCTTCTTTGGTACCACGGTCGATATAACCACTACGTTCAGTTTCAGGCAGATGTTTAATTTCCCAGGCATACACGGCTTGCATACACGTCTGACGCTGCTCTTCCGTCAATGCCACACCGTTCGGCCATTTACCAATTTCAATCGCAGTACGCAGTCGGTCTACAATCTCAGGATTGAGCATAGAAAGCATTTGTTCAATATTCATGATTTAATCCCGATTCTGATAATCAAAGTCTTGGTTCCAGCCGAGCTTGGTCCGACACGCCATATAGAAATCATAACCCGGTGGATGTAAAAGTTGCAGTTTAAATGGGTGTTTACGAATGTGAACCGTATCTCCCACATTCAAAGAAATGCTGTGCTGTCCATCTGCGCTGACCATCGGCATCACGCGATTTTTACGGATCACCAGCTTAATTTCACTATGTCCTCCAACCACAATCGGTCGGGATGACAGGGTATGCGGATGCATGGGTACCAGCACAATCGCATCCATACTTGGATGTACAATTGGTCCACCACCAGAAAGTGCATAGGCAGTTGAACCTGTTGGTGTCGACACGATCAGACCATCACTATGCTGACGATAGACATATTGTCCATCAATATTCAGCTCAAAGTCGATCATGTGCACGGATTTACCAGAATGAAGTACGACATCATTCAGAGCAATCGCATCATGGATAATTTCGCCTTTAGACCGGATTTCCAGCTCTAACAGGAAACGTCGCTCAAGCTGGAATTCACCTTTAAGGACCTGATCCAGCTTGAAGATGACTTCTGTCGGCTTGATATCCGTCAGGAAGCCCAAGCGGCCACGGTTCACACCGATGACAGGAATATTATATTTGACCAGTGCCCGGGCAGCATGCAGCAATGAACCATCACCACCAACCACAATGACCAGATCGACCACCTCACCAAGCAAGGCGCGGCTCACTGTCTGGGTATTTTCATAAGGTACCAGCGCAGCGGTATCTGCATCAAACACTGGATGCAGGCCCACGTTCAACAAATGATCATGAATAAGACATAAGGTTTCAACTACTGAAGATTTATCAGGACGTCCTACTAACCCGATATTTCGGAATGTCTTATGTGAAATTAGCACCAGTCTCGTCGCTCCGCTACGAATCGCTCCTATAATAGCATTAAGCTCTGGCTCGTTGACAATTTTCCCTAGTTTTTATGTATAAGTAGAGCAAGTTAGAAATAATATTATGCAGACTAAGTGTATTTTTTAATTGATATTTTTTAACCAATTTCTCTTTAAATATTGCAAATTCCCTAAAAGCTTCGCATGATTAGCAGAATTTTACAGACGCTTATCATCATTTATGAAGTATGAACGTGGTTTGGGGTTTATTGCCTTAATCTTTTCCGTTTTGGTCATTTCAGCTTTTGTTGCCTTTAGTATCTATCTGATTCGTCTAGATAATATTGTACGTGACAAATTTGAAGGCCAGCGCTGGGACATTCCTGCGAAAGTCTTCGCACGTCCGATGGAAATCTATGTCAATGCACCTGTCAGCCAACAGGATCTTCTGGAAGAGCTCAAACTGCTTGGATATAAGAGTGCTGAAAGCTATACCAAGTCCGGAAGTTATGTGACTTCTGGTAATACTTTATATGTACATACCCGTGGTTTTGACTTTGGTGACCGGGTTGAGCCTGAGCAGATTTTAAAAGTCAGCTTCAATGGTGAACAGATTAATGACGTAAGTGCCACCAAGCCCTCCACGTCCGGAATTGCCCGTTTGGAACCTTTATTAATTGGCGGGATTTACCCCCAACATAATGAAGACCGGGTACTGATCAAGCTGAATAAAGTACCTAAATCTTTGATTGAAGCACTGATCGCCACCGAAGACCGTAATTTCTACCACCATCATGGTGTATCTCCACGCGGGATTGCACGTGCAGTGGTCAGCAATATTACCGGCGGTAAACGTCAGGGTGGCTCGACTTTAACCCAGCAGCTGGTCAAAAACTTCTATTTAAGTCCAGAGCGTACGTTAAAACGTAAAGTCAATGAAGCCTTTATGGCGATGTTGATTGAATTGCATTATGACAAGGATGAAATCCTTGAAGCCTATTTAAATGAAGTGAATCTGGGCCAGAATGGCAATTATTCTATTAATGGTTACGGTCTGGCTTCCCAATTCTATTTTGGTCTGCCGTTGCGCGAATTAAATATTTCCCAACAGGCATTTTTAGTTGGTCTGGTACAAGGTCCTTCCCTCTACAATCCATGGCGTAACCCTGAAACGGCGAAAAGACGTCGTGATATTGTGCTGAACAATATGCTGGTTATGGGTTATCTGACCCAAGAGCAATATGAAACCGAGAAGGCACGCCCTCTCAATGTCATTACAAAACCAACCCTGGGTCCAGCACGTTTTCCTGACTTCTTGGATATTGTGCGTCGTCAGCTGCGTACCGAATATCAGGAAGGTGATATTACTAATCAGGGCCTACGCATCTTTACCACGTTGGATCCATTGGCACAGACCCGTATTCAGCAAAGCTTCAAAAATACAGTAGCGAACTTAAGCAGATCAAATCCGAAACGTTTAAAAGATTTGCAAGGTGCGGTGCTGGTCACTCATCCAGAAAATGGTGAACTGGTTGCTGCAGTTGGTTCGACCCAGGACTTTACCGGCTTTAACCGTGCCTTGGATGCCAAGCGTCAGGTGGGTTCGTTATTAAAACCTGTGATTTACCTGACCGCAATTGAATCAAACCGTTACCATTGGGGGAGCCCGATCGAAGACAGCGAGCTAAGTATTAAAACTGATGGCAAGACCTGGACACCCAAGAACTATAGTGGCCGCCCGCATGGTGTGGTTCCAATGTCTCAAGCACTGGCAAATTCCTATAACCTGTCCGCGGTACGTTTGGCGCAGGAATTCGGTATGTCAACCTTTATCAATCACCTGAAGAAATTTGGTGTGACTTCTGATATTCCGTCCTACCCTTCCATTTATCTGGGTGCGGTAGATATGTCACCTATGGAAGTGATGAGTCTGTATGGCAATTTTGCAACTGGTGGTTTTAAATATCCGGTCAAAGCCATTCGTTCCGTGGTGGATGCCAATGGTCGTCTGGTCGATCGCTATGGCCTGACGGTTCAGCCAACCATTGATCCGGCTTATGCCTATATCCTGAACAATGGTTTACAGCAGGTCATGAGCAGCGGTACCGGTCAATCTGCTTATAGTACCCTGCCACGTAATCTTGGTCTGGCTGGCAAATCAGGGACGACCAATGATACCCGTGACTCATGGTTCGCAGGCTATTCTGGTAATTACCTAGCTGTGGTCTGGTTAGGTCTGGATGACAATAAGATTACTGGTTTGACCGGATCATCTGGTGCGCTACCGGTATGGACCAGTGTCATGAAGCAGCTACGCCAGAAGCCGGTAAATCTGCATCAACCAGGTGAGGTACAATGGCAATGGGTCGATCGCGCGACAGGTCATTTGTCTGCTCAAGGCTGTGAAGGTGCCATGTATATTCCGTTGACTCGTCACAGCATGCCAAATCAGGCTACTGCTTGTGGCGCATCGCATTATGCCCCTGCCCCACATACGATTGATTCAGAAGAACCTCAAGGTTCTGATGATCCAAGCGATGAAATTGGGATCTGGATTGAAGAAACTGAAACGGAAAACCAACGTGATTCTTTACAAGATACACGTATCATCTCAAGCGGTAGTTATTCACCCTAATTGAGTGAGATATATGTTTCAAAAAATCCTGATTGGTTCAATTTTAGTTGCTTTAGTCGGCTGTCAGTCCATACAGCAGGAACCATCTGCTCCAGCCAAGCCTGCACCTGAAAAGCCACGGGTGCAGAAATCTGATGGTGTAGTGATTACGCCTTATGATCATCCTGAAATCAAACGTCAAAAAGTGGTCGTGCCACAGCAGAAACCTGAACCACAGCAGTTTGATGATGGCCGTCAGTTACCTGCTTTCAAGAAATTGATGCAGCAGACTCAAACAGCGTATAAAGCACAAAAGTTTGATCAGGCTGAAGCCTATGTCACCCAGGCACAGCGACTGGCACCGCAATCTCCTGAAACCTATCTGTATTTAGGGATGCTGGCGAACCGCAAGAATAAACCCGCCAATGCACAAGCGTTTGCGCAGCGCGGCCTTAGCTATGCCCAAAGCAATGCCATGAAAAAGCAGCTCTGGCAGGTGATTCTTAAAGCTGGTCAGCTGCAAAAAAATCCACAAACCATTCAAAAAGCACAGAAGGCATTAAGCGCTCTTTAAGCTATAATTACTTTTAGTAATTAACTTACTTATATCCCACGAATGCCTGCGATCCCGTAGGCATGATGGGATTGAGCCAGACTCAAATCTTCTTTGTTCATTCCACCAAGTGCATACACAGGAATCTGAATCTGTTTGGCAATCTTCTCAAAGGCAATCCATCCCAGTGGCTCTACTTCTGTATGAGTCGCTGTTGGAAGCACAGGACTCAGAAAAATTGCTTCACAGCCCAGCTGTTCTGCCCGTTGTGTAGACGCATGATCATGACACGCCACAATATAGCGTTTCCCTATAACCAGATCACTGGTACTTAGTTGATTCAGCTGTGCCTGTTTAAGATGTAAAGTCTGAATACTCTGTTGCTGTTGTTCATCCAGCAGCAGATATAAGTCATGATTAATAATCAATTGGGATAATTTTTCTAACGGCAGGGTTGCCAATTTCTCGGCCTGTTCTGCGTTGGCGTCAACTCGCCAATACAGCATTTGCGCTTTGTCGAGCTGATGCAGATCTGCCAGATCATTGCTGATTTTAATCATCTGTGGCCATAACAGTTTTTTTAAAATCACCGCATTGGCTTTCGGAAAATTCAGCTGCTGTAACTGCTCGCGGCTATACCACTTCCAGGGTTGCTGAATCTGGGCTAACTGTGCTTCAGCTACACTGGCATGAAATAAATGCAGATGCACAATCACATCTTCATATTCATGACGAATAAAATCGAAAGGATGCCAAAGCTCGATATCAATACCGACTTCTTCCTGGATCTCACGACGGCAGGATTGCAGCGGTGTTTCACCTTCTTCTACTTTGCCGCCAGGGAATTCATGTTTATTTCCCTGATGCTGTTTCGCTTCCCGCCAGCCAACCAGAACCTGATTTTGGTGAAATAACAAGGCAATCGCGACATGAATATTTGCTTTAGACATACGAAGATAAACTGGCTGGAAATATTACAAATTGTAAGTGATAGCGGATTTTTTAGGAATTGAAAAATTTAGGCGTTGACAGCCCTATTCGATAATGATTATCATTTAAATCAATCCAAGCACATACCACGGAGTCTATGGAATGAACGCACCTTTTAGCCTGTTTACACGTAACAATGACGCTCATCATGCATTACCAATGCTGCATTCAAATAACCTGTTTGCTCTCGGACGTGAAATTCGCATCATGCATGCCGGTGAAGAATACCGCCTACGCTTGACCCGAAATAATCGTCTCATTCTCACTAAATAAATAAAATAACTCACACAATAATAAACGTGGTCATCAGCAGTATGAATCAGCACGTACTGCTTTTTTCTTATTTGGTCTGCTTCCTGATTCTATATCTAAAAGCGCAATACGACTTTTAACCCGCCAAGATCAGAAGCCATAAATTGAATATCACCATGATGCAATTGCATGATTTTCTGGCAGATAGATAATCCCAGGCCTGATCCTTGCGTTTTAGTGCCCAAAGCGCGATAAAAACGCTCACCCAGTCGCTGTAAAGTTTCCTCAGAAATTCCCTCTCCTGAATTTTCAATCACCACTTCTGTTTTATCCGCCTGATGCTGGCACTGGATCAGAATTGTACCCGCAGACGGCGTATATTTGATGGCATTGTCGATCAGGTTTCGCACGCAATTGAAAATGAGTTCGGCATTCCCTGAAATATCAGCATGATTTAGCTCAAGTTTTAGGTCCAGCTGTTTCTCTTCTATGAACGGCGTGAGTGTTTTTAAAGCATCCTGAATAAGCTCAGGCAAATCTAACTTTTGTTGTGGCAGGTTATGATTTTGTTCAGGGTCCAGTCGAGCCAGCAGCAAGAGGTTTTCCAGAACCTGAGTACCGCGACTGACATCTTTTTGAATCTGCGCCAGATCCTGAGACAATGTCTCATGAGTCTGATATTTGCGTTTTAACACCTGCAGGCGCATTTGAATCGCTGATAAGGGTGAGCGTAGTTCATGCGAAGCATCCGCAGTAAAGCGCTGTTCTGCACTTAGGGACTGCTCTACCCGAGCCAGCATCCGGTTTAACTGACTGACAATCGGTTGTAGCTCAGCAATTTGCGGTTCGGGCGATTGAACCGGACTTAGATCCTGGGCGGATTTGGAGGCAATATCCTGTGAAATCCGGTTAAGCGGCTTTAACTGATGCTTAATCAATAGATGTAGTAACAACCATTGCACTAACCATAAGAGCAGAAGAATCAAACCAAAACCCAAAATACTATTCCAGATCTGTTCAAAGCGTATGGATACTGGCTGTATGACCTGAACTTTGAGTCCATCATCTTCAGCTACCAACGTTCGTAATAACTGTCCATTTTCAAACTGAAAGTGCAGCCCTGATTGATGACGTAACTGATGTTGCAACAGATTATTCTTTTCGGAAGTGGTTAGCTGATCTTGATCCAGCCAAAGTCGATACTGTATCTCAAACTCTTCACTGATATCATCCACATTGTGACCTTGGGACTGAGTCACATCGCCAAGTAACAGTTCCGCAATATCTTCCATCAGTTCATCATGAATCTGCATAGACTGATAGCCAGAAATGCCCAGTAATAACAACCAGGCCAGACAGCCCGCCAGAATGGAACTATACATGGCGCTCTTGATCAGCTTGTGTTGCAGTGAAATCATCTGAGCCATGATTGATCTACCCTTCAGCTTTATGCATACGATAACCCAGCCCACGTATGGTCTTGATCATCTGACTGCCAATTTTCTTGCGCAGTTGATAAATAAAAACCTCGATGGCATTACTCTCAATTTCATCCCCCCAGGCATAGAGAGATTCTTCCAGCTGTTCCCGGGTCACTACATGCTCTGGCTTTTGCATCAATTTATGCAAAATCTGAAATTCTTTGGCCGTTAAGTTCACCACTTCACCTGCTTTAGTCAGAGTTTTGGCCTGTACATCCAGCTGCAAGTCTTCCCAGGTCAGCACATGGCTCAGATTTTTTTGCTGCAAGCGGATCTGGGCACGAATTCGTGCAGACAATTCTTCCAGGCTAAAAGGTTTGACCAGATAATCATTGGCACCTAAATCAAGTCCTTCTACCCGGTCATCAATACTGTCTCGAGCAGTAATAAAAATAACTGGCGTATCTTTCTGCAGTTTACGTAGCGTCGTCAGAATCTGATCCCCACTGGCTCGCGGTAAACCACGATCCAGTAAAACACAGTCATACTGATGCTGTTCAAGCGCCAGAATGGCATGGTCCCCACGCTCAACCCAGTCAATTACATAGCCATCCATTTCCAGCCAGGTCTGAATACTTTCTGCCTGTGAGGTATCATCTTCTGCCAAAAGAATACGCATGCTGAATTCTCTCTTATTTTCAACATATAATCATGAATTTTAAACAAAAAAACCACATGCTTTTTGTAATATTGCATGTGGTTTTCTCTAGTCAGGTCATTCGGCTATCGCCAATGCCTTAATTGAAACGCACTTCATCAACATCGATTTCAACACGTTTCGTGGGTTTGTAATCGATATCTACTTCACCAATAATGGTTACTGATGTTTTGGCAGAAATCGGTTTGCCTTGCCATAACTCATCATCAATTTCGACATTGATGCTGCCTGTGTTGTCACGGAACTGATATTTTTCGTCGCCTACTGATTTCACCACATGACCTTTGATTTGTACCTTGCTGTCATCTTTCATGGTGAGTGCTTGTTTTACAGTTACGGTTTTGGCAAAAGCGCTTTGGTTTACTGTACTTTCTGCCATAGTCACAGTTGTTGCAGAGCCAATAAGTGCCACTGCTACAAATGCTTTGGTCATATTTTTCATATTCAGTACCTTTTAGGCTGTCTTGTTTCGATGAAGCTATTAAAACAGCTGAAGATGAATTGAATCTTAAGAAAACTTTATTTTCAAAAATAGGTTTTAAAAATTAATTCAGTGGCACTACACGTAGTACTTCCTCTAGCGTGGTGACACCTTCAATGACTTTTCGTGCGCCCGCAATTCTAAGTGGCTCTACACCTTCTTTTTTCGCCTGAGCACGTAAATGGTTCAAGTTGGCATCTGCGCCAATCAGCTGTTTGGTTGCCAAACTCAGTGGCATAAACTCATAGATCCCTATACGCCCTTTATAACCCGTATGACGACACTCCTCACAACCTACTGGACGGAACACAAATTCTGGACGGGCCAATGGATAATCTGCTGCTAAATGCTGCCATTCCTGCTCATCCATAAAGCCTTCTGCTTTGCAGTGTGGACACAACTTACGCACCAGACGCTGAGCCAATACACCGAGAATCGTTGCAGCAGTCAGGAACGGTTGTACACCCAGATCATGCAGACGGGTTAAACTCGACGGTGCGTCATTGGTATGTAACGTGGATAAAACCAGGTGACCTGTCAAGGCAGCCTGAATTGCCATATTGGCAGTATCCTGATCACGAATCTCACCGACCATGATGATATCTGGATCCTGACGCATTAATGCCCGTACACCATCGGCAAAACCCAGATCAATTCCGGTATTCACCTGCATCTGGTTAAAGCTTGGCTCCAGCATCTCGATCGGATCTTCAATGGTACAGACATTGACCTCTTCGGTCGCCAGCTGCTTTAAAGTTGAATACAGCGTAGTCGTTTTACCCGAGCCTGTAGGTCCAGTCACCAGAATGATGCCATGACTATGACTGGTCAGCGTGTTCCATTCATTCAGCAAATGCCCTTCAAAACCCAGTTGCTGGAAGCTGCGTACCAATACCTCCGGATCGAAAATACGCATTACCAGTTTTTCACCAAAAGCGGTGGGTAAGGTCGATAAACGCAGTTCCGTTTCCTGCCCTTTAGGCGTACGGGTTTTTAGACGGCCATCCTGCGGCTTGCGCTTTTCTGCCACATTCATCCGGCCCAGAATTTTAATACGTGAAATCACTGCAGTAAGCGTATTGGCTGGCATTTTATAAATGGTATGCAGCACGCCATCAATACGGAAACGGATTTTCCCTGTATCTTTGCGTGGTTCCATATGAATATCACTGGCACCCTGTTCAAAGGCAAACTGCAATACCCAGTCCACCAGTTTAACAATATGCTGGTCATTGGCATCTGGATTTTGCGAATCACCGAGCTGTAAAAGTGCTTCTACACCCTTATTTTCACGGTCATAAGCCGAGGATTTTTGTGATCCACTGACAGCACGACTAACCTGATAATATTCGACAATATATCGTTGCAACTGTTCCGGATTCAGTAGCACCCGTTCAATACGGCGCGGGCTAACATTCTGCTGTAGATTCGACACCCATTCCATTTTATAAGGCTGATCGGTAGCAATCAGGATTTTGTCTGGCTGGATTTCAACGGCGAGAATACGGTTACGGAGTGCGTATTCCTGCGACATTACTGCGGTAAGTGCCTGAACATCGGCTTTTAAAGGATCAATAATATAAAATGGCAGATTTGTTTTTTCTGACAGCCACTGACATAAACGGTTTAGGGTAAGTGTACTTTGGGGATGAGAGTGGTCGACCAGATTAAAATTGGCAATCCACTGTAAAGGATGCCATTTCAGCTGTTCACGCTGACGATGCGTCGTCTGTACCAGCATACGGTCTCTATCACTGATCTTACCGTCTTTAAAAAGTTGCTCCAGACACCACGCGGTATCAATTTCAAAGTCAAATTTCATTGTTATAGGCCCCTAAACATGCCTTCACTATAACAAGTTTTTGCTATTTTTCGCATTCTCCTGCTGTGTCTTCTGGCTGTTTCTGCTAGCTGGTGCCAATCTTTAGCGTTACCAATCTTTTCACCCTATCTTATCTCTCACATTTCTCTCTTGTTCATCCTCTAGCTTATGGCCTATATTTTAGAGATACCTTTGAAAATAATTACTTATTCATAGCTGAGGCCGGATATGGATTTTAGCGCAGTGCCCATGAATGACAGCTCCTTTCAGGAACTGCTCACTATCCTGACTTCAGCATTGGGCTGTGGCTTATTGATAGGCCTGGAACGAGAACGGCATAAACAGCGGGAGCAACAGCCAAGCTTTGCAGGCTTACGTTCTTTTGCTATCTGCGCCCTATTGGGAGCTATCTGTTTTTTATTCGGAATAATCACTGGCTTGGTGGGCGCACTGATTATTGGTGGCATGGTCATTTCCTCTATCCGAAATCAGCCGGATGATCCTGGAATTACCACCGAACTTGCTTTTGTAATGGCCTATTTTATTGGGGCAATCTGTCTGTGGAATATTCCGCTGGCTGCCGGACTTGCAGTACTCATTACAGTCATTCTGATGGCCAAACATTCCATGCATAACATTGCTGGAAAATGGATTACTGAAGCTGAATTCCGGGATGGTTTACTGTTACTGGCATTGGTCTTGATTGGTTTACCTTTGACACCCGATACACCGCTATGGGGCAAGGTGCTTAATCCCTACCTGATTCTGAAACTCTTAACTTTAATTTTGGTGGTACAGGCGCTAGCGCATATTGCCAAACGCTTACTTTCTACAAAAAATGCCCTGATGCTTTCTTCCATTGCATCTGGTTTTGTTTCCAGCACAGCCACAGTAGCCCAATTGGGCCTACAGGTTCGTAAAGGTGAGATGGATGCCCGATCTAATGCGGGTGCCGCCCTGATGTCCTGTATCTCGACTTTAGTACTGCTGTTCATTGTGGTCGGAGGCGTATCTTTTAGCTGGCTTAAAATTATTTTGCTTCCTTCCCTAGTGGCAATGGCCATTCTGGCTGCCTGTGCATTTCTATTGCTGCGTAAAGCCAAATCGCCAGAAAATTGTGGAAAAGAAGAAGATAGCCGGATGTTTAGCCTGAAAGAGGCGGTCATCATTGCAGTCACCTTGACGCTGATTCAGGCTGCGATTTATGGGCTGGAACTCTTACTCGGCGATGCCGGTTTGCTGGCAGGTACCCTGCTCGCTTCCCTATTCGAGATTCATGCAGCCATGGCCAGCGTGGTCATTCAGGGTGACCCGAGCAATACCCGGCTGATTCAGGCCCTGCTCATAGGCCTTGCAGCCCATGCTTTAGCAAAATCTGTAAATTCCGGCCTGTCAGGCGGATTCAAATATGCGATGTATTTTGTACCTGTACAGCTTCTACATATGGCAGTTTTGATCGGAATTTTGTGGTGGACGCTAAAACTTTAGAATGATTTGAGCAGAAAGTATAAGTACCCTAGTCCTTTAGCCATCACTCAATCCCTATAATCAGAACAGAAGTTTCATTTACAATAAATTTGATATTGAAATCTGCAAAGCGCATACCATAAATTCGCTCCGGATCCTCCTGATAGGCTGGACGTGGATCAAGAGATAAAACCTCAGCTAGTTCTCGAATGATCTGTTCCGAAAGGCCTTTCGTTTGGACTAACTGCTCTCTTTCCAGCTCTGCCTGTTTTGACCAGACCACATATTTGCGTACCGGCTCCTCCTGAGCATAACCGCTTTGCGCTTCTGTCACAGCGTCGGAATAATGAATATAAGGTTTAATATCGACAATCGGAGTACCATCTAAAAGATCACTGCCCGTCACATAAACACGGACTGTTTTGCCAACTTTTTTCACTTCTTTCAGCTTGACCACGGATAGACCAATCGGCGAAGGACGATACATACTACGTGTCGCGAACACCCCTATTTTCTGGTTCCCACCTAAACGTGGTGGGCGTACCTGTGGACGGAACTTGCTGTTTTCCTGATTTTTATTGTCATGGAACTGCCAGAGCAGCCATAAATGACTAAACTCCTCAATCCCCTCAAAAGCCAGCAGATCATTATAAGGCCCCTGCATTTCAATATAGGATTCCACTTCCACCAGATTAGGCTGACGTGGAATACCAAATTTCTCTTTATAGGGAGATTTCATTATACCGATTACAGGTATAGTCAGTTCAGTCATAATCACTTTTTTTGATAAGCTCAATTAAATATATTCAGTTTATCGAGAATGAATTTGGTTTAGAATAGCAACCTGTTCTAATTTGATAACTTATTGAGACCTTTAATGGCTGCTTTTAACGTCGAAAAGATTACTCACGTCCACCATTGGAATGACACATTATTCTCTTTTAAAACGACTCGTGATACTGCATTACGTTTTAAAAACGGTCAGTTTGTGATGATCGGCCTTGAGGTCAATGGTAAGCCTTTAATGCGTGCATATTCAATTGCAAGTGCAAACTATGAAGAAGAACTGGAATTCTTCTCGATTAAAGTTCCAGATGGTCCACTGACTTCTATTTTGCAAAAAGTAAAAGTTGGCGATGAAATCCTGGTTTCTAAAAAACCGACAGGTACACTGGTTCTGGATGACCTGAATCCTGGTAAGAATCTGTACTTGTTATCTTCAGGTACTGGTCTTGCACCTTTCCTGTCAACTATTCGTGATCCTGAAACTTATGAACGTTTTGAGAAAATTATCGTGGTTCATGGTACACGTTTCATTTCAGAACTGGCTTATCAAGATCTGATTCTGAACGAAATTCCAAATCATGAGTTCTTCTCAGAATTGGGCGCTAAAGAAAAATTGGTATATTACCCGACGGTAACTCGTGAAGAATATCCAAATCAAGGCCGTGTAACGACTGCAATTGAAACTGGTGAACTGTTTGAAAAAATCGGCCTGCCACGTTTTAACCCTGAAACTGACCGCGCGATGTTATGCGGTAGCCCAGCCTTCCTTGATGACGTTGCTGCGCTTCTTGACCAACATGGTCTGAAAGAATCTCCACGTATGGGTGTTCTAGGCGATTATGTAATTGAACGTGCGTTCGTTGAAAAATAAGATTCCTTGAATCTAAAAAACCGGGCAAATTGCCCGGTTTTTTTATTTAGCATTAATTTTTATCATGCAGTTGTACGACGTTCTTGTAATGCCTGCTTCACCACCTGATATCCTGCAGTTAGTCCCAGACTGGCCATAATCACCGCCACAATCATATCGGGCCATAGACTACCGGTTCCAAATACACCAATGGCCGCAAAAATAACTGCTACGTTGCCAATTGCATCATTTCGGCTACACAGCCACACAGACTTCATGTTTGAGTCTCCATCACGGAAAGCATAAAGAATCACAGCCGTGATCACATTGGCCAGTAAAGCAATTGCGCCGATGATACTCATCGTGATGGCTTCAGGAGAAATACCGAGCAGATAGGCATAGATGACTTTAGCCATCACCACCAGACCAAAGGCTGCCATAGTCAGGCCTTTAATTAAGGCTACAGTGGCTCGCCAGTACAGGCTTGCGCCTAATACAGCCAGTGAAATCCCATAATTCACTGCATCCCCAAAGAAATCTAGCGAGTCGGCCCATAAAGCTGAAGAATGAGCATAGGCTCCCCCGACCAGCTCTACCAGAAACATACTGAGGTTAATCCATAAGGCAATCCATAAAGCCATTCTAAACTTGCTGTTTGGCTTGATGGGTGCCGGTTCATGACTACAGCTACAGGCCATATTCTTCTCCGATGTATTTTTATACGAAATACGATACATTGATTAGAAACTATGGAGTAACTCCAAGGTCAAGCCCGAGGTGTATATGTCTTTGTATCTAATTTCAGAAATCGCCAAAAAGTCACATTTAACTACTGACACGGTGCGTTTTTATGAGAAAAAAGGATTCATCACGCCGAATTTTCGAGCAAATAATCAATATCGTTATTTTGATGATGAAGCGCTTAAAAGACTGATTTTTATCAAGCGTTGTCGTGATCTGGATATGTCCTTAAAGGAAATCGAGACCTTAATCGAACTGGAGCAAAATCCCGAGCAGAACTGTACAGCAGTCAACAATATTATTGACCAGCATCTACAGGATATCACCAATAAAATGAAAGAATTAGCAGCTTTTAAAACTCAGCTTACCGAGCTAAGAAATAGCTGTAATACGCCGACTACGGTTGACCATTGTCAAATCCTGAAAACCCTGGAACGGTCTGAAATCGAAGATCAATAGTCTGTATATTTATTTCAGTTTTACTTATTTGATAATGTTGAAAATATCAACAAAAACCATGATTTCCGAGTGATTTACTTGGTTGAATCTTGTTTTTAAATGAATAAAATAAAAGCCGTACTTTTTATATGTCTTTCGATTTCGTCATGAGTATCATCCCTGTTACTGAACTTCTCTCACCTGCTGGCTCACTGAAAAATATGCGTTATGCTTTTGCCTATGGTGCAGATGCAGTCTATGCCGGCCAGCCGCGTTATAGCCTGCGTGTTCGTAACAATGAATTTGACCATGACAATCTGGCTATAGGCATCAAAGAAGCACATGATCTTGGCAAAAAATTCTATGTGGTGGTGAATATCCAGCCACATAACTCCAAGTTGAAAAACTTTATCCGTGACCTAGAACCTGTGGTGGCGATGCAGCCAGATGCACTGATCATGTCCGATCCGGGCCTGATCATGCTGGTGCGTGAACATTTCCCGCATATGGACATTCACCTGTCTGTCCAAGCCAATGCCGTGAACTGGGCAACGGTAAAGTTCTGGAAAAACATGGGGCTTACTCGTGTGATTCTGTCACGTGAACTATCCATTGAAGAAATTGCAGAAATCAAACAGCAAGTACCAGATATGGAGATTGAAGTCTTCGTGCATGGCGCGCTGTGCATGGCCTACTCCGGACGTTGCATGTTGTCTGGCTACATGAATAAACGTGATGCCAACCAAGGTGCCTGCACCAATGCTTGCCGCTGGGAATACAAAGTTCTGGATGCCAAAGAAGATGTGACCGGTGATGTAATACCGGTGAAAAATCTGGATTCAGGCTGCTGCTCCCAAGATATGGATGAAGCTCATAAAGTAGCTCAACATCAGTTTGACGAGCCGGTCCTACTTCAGCGTAACGATGAAGATATGTTTGCTGCCGAAGAAGATGAACATGGCACTTACTTCATGAACTCAAAAGATTTGCGTGCAGTCCAGCATGTAGAACGATTAACCAAAGTCGGTGTGCATTCGCTAAAAATCGAAGGTCGGACTAAATCCTATTTCTACTGTGCACGTACTGCACAGATTTACCGCAAAGCCATTGATGATGCTTTAGCTGGCAAGCCATTTGACCCATCACTGATGACCCAACTGGAAGGTTTGGCAAATCGAGGTTATACCGAAGGCTTCCTGCGTCGCCATGTTCATAGTGAATATCAAAACTATGAAAATGGTTCTTCCAGTTTTGATCATCAAATTTTCTGTGGTGAAGTATTAGAGCGAAATGGAGATTACATCAAGATCGATGTGAAAAACCGTTTTGTAGTCGGTGACTCACTGGAGCTGATGACGCCTAAAGGCAACATTACCTTCACCTTGACGGAAATCAAAGACCGTAAAGGCAATCTGATTGAAGATGCCAAAGGTTCGGGGCATATCGTCGAAATTCCGATTCCAGCAGATATTGATATGCAATATGCCCTGCTGATTCGCAACCTGCCGACATCGACTGCAGATATTTCCGCATCTTCACTCGCTTATCAGGCAGGCTAAGCATGGCACTCTTGATTACCGATAAATGCATCAACTGCGACATGTGTCTGCCGGAGTGTCCGAATGATGCCATTTATGAAGGTGACAAAATCTATGAAATCGATGTCAATCGCTGTACGGAATGCGTCGGTTTCTATGATCATCAAACCTGTGTATCCGTGTGTCCAATTGAGTGCATTGTGCCCCATCCGGAGCATGTGGAGACCAAAGAACAATTGATGGAGAAATTTAAGGGACTGAATCTATTCAACTCTTAATGAAATCTTAAAGATGGCATATTTTATGCTCATCTAAAGAACAACCTTGGGGAAGGCATAATAATAAATTAAAACAAAAACAGCGCAGAGGAAAGGAACAGTCAGAAGCAATTGGGGATGGTTCTGACTGATCTAAAACGAAGGAAAGCAAATATAAAAAAAGAAACTCTGGTGTTAGCGTCCGGAGTTCCTGTAAAAAGGGAATAAGAAATAGAGTCGATTGATGTTCTAGCACCTGGGTTTTGGGGAACCCAGGTGCTTTCCTTTATTACTGACCCGAACGGATGATGTAGTCAAATGCAGACAGTGATGCTTTCGCGCCTTCACCTGTGGCAATGATGATCTGCTTGTAAGGTACTGTGGTGCAGTCACCCGCAGCAAATACACCTTTCACATTGGTTTCATTGCGCTCGTTAATCACAATCTCACCGCGGTTGCTTAACTCAACTTTGGTTTCTTTCAGGAAATCCGTATTCGGTAACAAACCGATCTGAACGAAGATCCCTGCAAGTTCAACCGTATGTTCTTCATCGGTCGCACGGTCTTTATATTTCAGTGCAGTTACCTGTGAACCATCACCCACTACTTCTGTTGAAAGCGCATTCTTAATCACCGTGGTGTTTGGCAAGCTGTTGAGTTTGTCCTGAAGTACCTGATCCGCACGTAGTTTGGTATCAAATTCCACCAGGGTGACATGCTCAACAATACCAGCAAGGTCGATCGCAGCTTCTACACCCGAGTTACCACCACCAATCACCGCAACACGTTTGCCTTTGAACAGTGGACCATCACAGTGTGGGCAGTAGGCAACACCACGGGTTTTGTATTCCTGCTCACCCGGAACATTCATTTCTCTCCAGCGTGCACCAGTCGACAGAATCACGGTTTTAGATTCAAGCTTGGCACCATTTTCTAAAGTCACTTCAACCAGACCGTTGGCAGTTTCATCTGCACCCTTGATGTCAGATACACGTTGCAGGTTCATGATGTCGACACCGTATTCACGTACGTGTGCTTCCATCTCGGCAGCAAATTTTGGACCTTGGGTTTTTTGCACTGATGTGTAGTTTTCGATGTCCATGGTATCCATCACCTGACCGCCCATGCGTTCCGCCACGATCCCAGTTTTGATGCCTTTACGTGCTGCGTAGATTGCAGAGGTGTTCCCCGCAGGGCCACCACCAATCACCAACACATCAAATGCATCTTTGGCATTCAGTTTTTCCGCGTCTTTGGCTGCGGCATTGGTATCCAGTTTGGCAATGATTTCTTCCAGTGTCATACGACCCTGACCGATATGTTCATTGTCCTGAAATACCATAGGTACAGCCATGATTTTACGTTCTTCCACTTCTTCCTGGAAGAAAGCACCATCGATCATGGTAGCTGTTGTACCCGGGTTATAGATTGCAATCAGGTTGAGTGCCTGAACCACATCCGGACAGTTATGACAGCTTAAAGAGACAAACACATCAAAGTCAGACTTGATCCCTAAACCTTTGATCGACTCAAGAACTTCATCCGATACTTTCGGTGCATAACCCGAAGTTTGCAGCAATGCCAGAATCAGCGATGTGAACTCATGACCCATTGGCAGGCCTGCGAAGAACACACGAGGCTGTTCACCGGCTTTAGCCACACCAAAACTTGGTGCACGTTTGTTGGTACCATCAAAACGGGCAGTCACTAAATCAGACAGTGCAGCGATTTCTTCTACAAGTTCTTTGATTTTTGCAGATTTATCTGAAGCATCTAAAGTGGCTACCAGTTCGATTGGCCCTTCAAGGCGTTCTAAAAGGGTTTTTAATTGGGCTGCTGTATTTTGATCTAACATTGCTAACGTCTCCAAAGGAGTAATAATTTATTCGATGAAAGAATAATAGGATAAATCAAAACACAGGTAAAACAGTTTGTTTTTATACAAATGATCGTTTTTTCAGATTATTAAATAATTTTTAATATGATTTCAATACATTGGCATATAGCTATTTCATTAAACAACCATATTTCCTTTACTCCCCACGAGGGAAAACAATAAAAAGAAAAGCTCTATGACTGGAGCTTTATTCATTTAGTTCAAGCGTTGTTCAATCCGCAATGAACGTTTTTTAATGGCATTGGCCAATGCAAAGAAAATCAAACTCATCACTACAGATACGGCCAATATAATACTGATGACTACCTGAACAATATCAGTCAACTGATTGGCTTGTTGTACCTGGGTACTGACCGATTCAGCTGCCGGTGTCAGGGCCTTGCCGTATACCTGCTGTTGCATGGTCCACAGCTGCTCTGCCTTAAAACCATATTGATCAAACTGATTGTCGCTTTTCTCCGCCTCAATTAGTCGCAGTACATGCGGTCGGGCGGCTGATAAATCGGCTGGTTCATGCAATAAAGCGGTCTGCGCAAGCAAATAGGACTTCACCGGTGCTTTAATATCTTCCGCATCCACTAAATAACGGGCAATATCACTGTCATTGATATTGCTGTCGTAATATACCGCCTTTTGATATGCATCATCATGATCACCATTCAGGTCGTGCTGCCAGTAGCTCAGTCCGCCCCAGATCAGGATAAAAGCAATCAACCAGCCCACAAATTTCATTACAAAGGACTGAAAACGAACATAAAAATAACGGTTTTTTTCAGGAAGTGCACGACAAAGAATGCACCAATAAAAGAAGTAAATAATTTCAGAATCAGCCAGCCAAACCAGCTTAATAGACTAAAGAAATAGTCTGGGCTGTCACCAATACTGGCTAAATTGGCGTCGACACTAACCGGTAGATGCAATTGCTGCACTTCGGTACTGAGTCCGAAAAACCCATAGACCAGTTCCTGATGCAAAAACAGGCCAATTAAGGATGCAATACCGACGGTGGCCGTCGTGACACTAAGTAAAGTCAGGCGGTTCTGACGCTTTTTCAGTGCAACGACACCCTGCTCAATCTCACGAGGATTTACAGCATACTCATCTAATGGTGGCAAACCTGACTCCTCTAATAAATCTGGGGACAGGTGCTCAATATTATTCTGACCTGTCCGTACTTGATTCAATGACCAGATAATTCAGATTATCCTGCAAGGCTTTTAAACGTGCTGTCGCTTCAGTACGTTTCTGCATGCCTTCTTTCTGAATCTGAATCACATCATTTACTGTATTAATAAGGGTATTTTGGACATGTTCAAGTGTTTCTATGTCAATGACTGAACGCTGGTTGGCACGAGCCGTGTCGACAGAGTTCTGATGCAGCAGGTCAGCATTGCGACGTAACAGCTCATTGGTCGCATCATCAATACTATTGGCAAGCTGGACACTGTTCTTTTGTTCATGCAGGGAAATCGCCAGGCTGATCTGGTTCTTCCAGGCCGGCAAGGTAATGTTTTTAATCGCATAGAATTTGTCGACCAGCATCAGATTATTAGATTGAATAATGCGAATCATGGGCAAGGTCTGCATCGCGGATTGCTGTAATACCTGCAAATCACTGATACGTTTTTCCAGATTATTGGCCAGATGATTCAGGTCATAAATTTTCTGGGTAGTGGTCTGATCTTGTGGTAATGCTGTCAATGCAGCAATATCCTGCTGTAATTCATGTTCACGGATGCGCCCTGCAGCAATATGAATGCCCAGCTGCTTATATTCATCCTGCACACCATCGAACATTTTATCTAAAGTCGATACACGTGCTTTCAAGCCAGATTGTGAAGTCTCAATTTCTTTAACCAGTACATCAATCTGTTCTTTGGTGGTATTAAAATGAGTATCAAAATTCTGTTTGGCACCTTTGAATTTATTAAGCAGATTACCGAAGAAACCTGAGGTTTTATTTTTGCTCAGAATACTGGAAGCATTCAGCTGCTGTGCCACCTGAACCACCTGATTCAGTTTCTGACCTGTTGTATCCAGATCCCGGTTTTGAACCAGATTGAGCAGTTCATCAGTATAGGTCGCAGTCTTGCTGGCAATATTCTTGCCGTATTCTGCAACAGCATTATGACTCATTTCCTGCAATTCCTTGCGCACTGCCAGCACTTCCTGAAAATCCTCAGGCTGTAAACCCAGTTCTTTCAGGTCCATTTGCTGAAATTTCTGTTCAGCAATTTCATTGTCTTTTTTGACAGGCAGATTCACAGTATCAGGATTGGTCATAGTTCACCTTATCTTGTTATATTTTCGAGGGTTTCTCGAGCGATTTTCTTAACGTTTTAATTAGATTTTCCCGACTATTATCAAGTTTTTCCAGATCACTTGTCGAGTGTTTACTGTTGCTTTGTTTGACATGATATTGCCAGGCAGGAATCAGCACCTGTTGCGCCTCCTTAAACCGGTCCAGCAGACTAAAGGAAAGCTGTTGGGACAGTTGCATCTGGGTAATGGCAATATCATTACTGGCTTGCAGGGTTTTTAAGGTATGGATTTTCTTGGATAAACGTTCTGAGAAATTATCCAGCGGATGCTGGTTTTTCACAAACTGTGGATATTCCCGCAGAAATTCTTCTGCAGCCAGAATATGTTTAGCCATCTGTTCACGTAAACCTGTGAGCTGTTGGAAGCGTGACTGGGATTTCTGGATTTCAATCTGTAGTTTACGGCTGAGATGACTGGCCTGATCGAGCAAGCGATCCAGATTTTTATAATACTCAACCTGACTGGAGCCATAATCCAGATCAATTCCTAGCCATTTTTGCAAGGCATTAAACTTGCGCTGTTTCAGATATTTTTTGGAATCTGCCAGCGCCTGAATAATTTTTTCAATGGTCTGGCTGAGCTGTTGGGTCAGTTGCGGATCAACCCCATTTAACAGGACTGCCTGGGCTTGAATCAGCTGATCGGCATAATGATTCAACCTGTACTGATCGCTGAGCAAAGGGACAAGCTCATTACGCTTGATGCTTAAAATCTCACTCGGATCTGCTGCAACATCCTGGATCGGGATCAAAACATCTATCTGTGACATAGCCCTTTAAACTCAGTTGAACCGATTTTTATAGTACGTGGTTTCCTTCAACATAACATGTAGCATTTTGCAAAGGAAAGCCTTTAAGGCATAGAATTTTTTATATAAGTTAAAGATATTGTTGAATTTAAGCTTTAGTTATCTTAATAAAATTACAAAACACCAAAACTAAATAAAAAAGCCCCATTGATATGGGGCTGTTCAATTATGTAAGAGATCAGAACGACTTTATAAATAGTCTCCTTCACGTTCTGGCTGATACAGTACCTTTTCTATTTTGACTTTCATCATTTCACCGTCTGGCTGCGGCCATTCAATTGTTTCCCCTTCCGCCAGCCCAAGGATCGCGGCACCGACAGGCGCTACAATATTCAGCTGTCCCGGCTCACCTTTGAACTCATGCGGATAGACCAGCGTAATTTCTTTGGTCTGGTTAGCAATTGTGACCAAGGCGCGTGCATGCATGGTAACGATATTGGCAGGAATATCTTGAGGTTTAACTACCTCTGCCCGTGCCAGTTCATCCTCTAGCTGCTGCATGGTTGGAGTCAGCTTGGGTTGATTTTCAAGCATAGTCTCCAGACGGTTCAGATCCTGTTCCGACAAAATAAGCTTGGTTTTTTGCATGCACTCTCTCCTGATCGAGCATTTCAATGAATCTTCGTAAACAGATTAAAATTAAATTCTTGATTTAAAAAATATTTGCAATATATTTAAAACTAAAATAACGAAATAAAAAGAAGAATAAGATGGCATTTGCACAATCTACTTCAACATACAGTAGCACGGATTTCATGCAAGGTCTGCGTGCTCAGCTGCATCATCCGGATTCGGAACGTACCTTTTATGTCAGTCAGGCATTAAAGACCATTAACTTTGATAATAGTCCGGAAAGTCTGCTTCGTCTTGATCAATTTTTTCAGGCATTTAAGAAGCATTTAGGAATTTTGACAGCTGACTTTAACAAGACCATTCAAAAGCTGAATACTGTGCTCTTGATCACCAGCCAGATCCGTTATTTTATCAGTTCTGAATTGAACTGTACTGAACATTGGCTAAGCCTTGAAGAACTCCAGATGGTGGCTTTAATACCAGGTACCGAGTTTGCCAATTCACAATATTACTATGGCTTGGAGCTTCATGGGCAGATCGTATTTCCGATTGATTATGTTTTGAAGCATTTTTCAAGTATGGAAATGAACACCAGTATCAGTGCAGATATTCAGAGCTTTATTTTTAATTATCGACATCCACAAGCCATAGATCAATATGATTACTCTACTGTATTCCGAATTTAAAGCATAAGCTGTGAAAGCAGATTTTTTGAGCTTGTTGATCGCGATTGATTATTAAGTAAACAAGCTATTTAGTTGATTGAATTAAAAAATAAAAAATAAAAAAAGCCCCCAGATCGGGAGCTTTTTTCTGCTTCAGCTACAATTATTTAGCATATACAGGGAATTTTGCACATACAGCTGCAACTTTTTCTTTAACCGCAGCGATCACAGCTTCTTCGCCTTTGCTGTCCAGGATGTCAGCGATCCAGCCAGCAAGTTCACGTACTTCAGCTTCGCCAAAACCACGAGTGGTTACTGCAGGTGTACCAATACGGATACCAGAAGTGACGAATGGAGAACGTGGGTCGTTTGGTACAGAGTTTTTGTTCACAGTGATGTGAGCAGCACCTAACCAAGCATCAGCGTCTTTACCAGTAATGTCTTGTTTGATCAGAGACAACAAGAACAGATGGTTCTTTGTACCGCCAGAAACAACGTCATAACCGCGTTCAATCAGAACTTCAGCCATTGCTTGCGCATTCTTCACAACTTGTTGTTGGTAAGCTTTATATTCAGGTGCCATTGCTTCTTTGAAGCAGATCGCTTTAGCAGCAACCGCGTGAACCAGAGGACCACCTTGGTTACCTGGGAATACAGCTGATTGAAGTTTTTTCTCGATTTCTTCGTTTGCTTTTGCAAGGATCAAACCTGAACGTGGACCACGAAGTGTTTTGTGAGTCGTTGTCGTGGTTACGTCAGCAATTTGAACTGGGCTTGGGTAAACGCCAGCAGCAACCAGGCCAGCCACGTGAGCCATATCAAC
This sequence comes from Acinetobacter sp. HA, assembly GCF_000264725.1. Taxonomy (NCBI): domain Bacteria; kingdom Pseudomonadati; phylum Pseudomonadota; class Gammaproteobacteria; order Moraxellales; family Moraxellaceae; genus Acinetobacter; species Acinetobacter sp. HA. Next base: position 36,569 of record NZ_AJXD01000005.1, read on the forward strand.
AAACAGGTACGCGCCTACTTTGTCTGCGATTTCACGGAAACGTTGCCAATCTACAATTTGGCTGTACGCAGAGAAACCAGCCACGATCATACGTGGTTTATGTTCAACTGCCAGACGTTCAACTTCTTCGTAATCGATCTCACCAGTTTCCGGGTTTAGACCGTATTGAATCGCGTTATAAGTTTTACCAGAGAAGCTTACTTTCGCACCGTGAGTCAAGTGACCACCGTGAGCCAGGCTCATACCCAATACTGTATCGCCTGGGTTAAGAAGCGCCAGATAAACTGCAGAGTTTGCCTGAGAACCAGCATGTGGCTGAACGTTAGCATAATCAGCACCAAATAATTCTTTAGCACGGTCAATTGCCAATTGTTCAATGACATCTACATATTCACAACCGCCATAGTAGCGTTTGCCTGGGTAGCCTTCTGCATATTTGTTAGTGAGTTTTGATCCTTGAGCTTCCATTACTGCTGGTGAGCAATAGTTTTCAGAAGCGATCAACTCGATGTGCGCTTCTTGGCGAGCATCTTCGTTAGAGATTGCTTGAGCGATTTCTGGATCAAATTCAGCAATAGAGATATTGGCAAACATTAGCGAGGTCCTATTAAATTAGGGCTTTTAAGCCGTGCTAAGATTGGCGCGTATTGTAGCATGAACTTTGCTATTTTCGACTAGGAACTTTATCCAGTTTGCAATAAAAATAGCTCATGCTTAAAAAAACATGAGCTATATAGATAAAAATAAGTTATTGAATTGGCATTAGAGATTTTACATCTTCAATAATATTAGGAATATTCGATGTATAGACACTGCTGTGATCCCATGAATTGTTCGTAATATATCCTAATGAGGTTTGTTTCTGATTTGCTGATCTAACTAAAACATCTGTTGCAGCTTTTGGAACAGTCTTATCTGCCCCTCCCTGATAAATAATTACTGGTGTAGTCACTTTTACCTGTAAAGGCTGAGAATCTTTTTCGAGGAAGGTTTTGACCACTGGGATACTCATAAAATTAGCTTGAGTACGCGGGTATCCTTCTAAGGTTTTTTTATCGTTAAGATAAATTCCCATTTCGTTACCGAATTTTCCGCCCAATACTTCATAACAATCTGATTCAGCATTCTTGGCAATGTCGTCCGTTGGATTTTGAAATACTTGACTATATTGCAGATTCGGGTTCGGATTACGCAATCCAGCTACAATCAGTGCAGTAAAAGTATCTAAAGAGGCTAAAGTTTCAATTTTTTTATTCAGATTTGTTTCCTGTCCAGCTTGAGCCTCACCACCTGCCAAAATCAAACTGAAATTAGAAGCAGGTGCTAAAGCTACCGTACCTTTATAAGTCATTTGAGATGCACGTGCTGCATATTGAGCAGCACCTAAAGCCGCTTGACCACCTTGAGAATGTCCGACAGCCATCCATTGATTAGAAGCTTCCGATCCTAAATAGTCTTTTGCAGCTACCACTGCATCGGTAATTGAATAGGCTTCACTCTTAAGATTAAGGAAAGGATGAAGTTCTGTGCCACTCGGCTCTCCTAAGCCTTCATAATCAGGTGCAACGACAATGTATCCAGCCTTAAGGAGACCAGTAATCATATTCGTGATGTCATTATTAAGCTGATTTTTACTTGGCGCACACTGATCAGCCACACCGGTCGTACCATGTGCCCATGCAACTATCGGCCAACCTTTCGCAGGAGGTGTTCCTTTTGGAGTGAAAACCAGTGCCGTTGCCTGGGTTTCGTTATTATTGATACCTAACATCTTATAAGTCATAACCACGCTTTCATCGGCAACAGCAGTCAGGTCCGTTTCGGTATAAGCCACAGGCGTTGCTACAACTGGATTGGCAATATTATTTACTGGAATAGCGGGTTTGGACTCATAATTACCATCATCATCACTATCATTACACGCAGTTAAAGCTACGCTTAGGGCGAGTAGAGAACCAGTCAATACATGACGTTTCATCGATCTTATCCTTGTCTTAATTATTGTCTCTTATGATTTTTATAGTTTTATCAAATGATAAAACTAGAGATTAATTTCCCAATTTATTGTATTAATGGCAAGAGATTATTTTGTTATTTATCTAACAAATACAGCCCAAGTTTCGATTGATTTCGGCATAATAATCTTAAGCTATTGAAATAATTACAAAAACTACAAAAACCTTTATTTATTAGTTCAGTTTAAAAATATTCTGTATCAGTCAAAAAGCCTTCAATTAAAAGTAAAAATCAGGCATTCCAATTGTCAGTAGTGAAATAATAATGTTAGATTTTAATCCTCACCTTTTTCAGGCAAATTTTCGTCATGCAGGCCATCATTCTCGACACTGAAACCCATACACTAAACGGTCAGCCGATTGAAATTGCGTATGCGCCTGTGGACATTCTGGACCATAAAATCAGCTTGGATAAAAGCCGACTGTTTGATCAGCTCTATAGCTGTGATGAACCGATTTCTTTTGCAGCCATGGCCGTGCACCATATTCTGGAATCAGATCTGGAAGGACAACCACATTACAGCAGTTTCGAACTTCCACAGGAAACCACTTATATTATTGGTCATAATATTGATTACGATATTCGAGCCTTAGAAAAATGCGGTGTAAATTCATCTAATATTAAAGCGATTTGTACGCTCGCTTTGGCTCGTCGCGTATGGCCAGATGCTGTGGCCCACAATATCTCTGCCCTGATTTATATGATTACCCGTGGCAGTGACCGTGCCCGTGAAATGATCCGTAAAGCGCATCGTGCCGATATGGATATTATTCTGACCGCAAATATCCTGATGCATATTGTGCATCACCTGAAAATCAGCAGTATTGAAGAACTATATGAAGCTTCTGAAGATGCACGTATTCCACGTACCATCAATTTTGGTAAGCATCGTGGCACTGCGATTGCTGAACTGCCTGCTGACTATGTGCAATGGCTGCTTCGTCAGGAGGATCTCGATCCTTATCTGCGTAAGGCTTTAGAAAATACTGCAATTACAACACTTTAATTTTAAGCAAATTTAACAACATCTTCATATTAGTGTAATTTTTTCATATTAGCATCTACCTGAATTCTGTATATAAGGCATTTAGGTATGATGCGCTATTCAAAAACTGCAAAGGGTCTACATGTTCTTCAACATCGTAATGTCGAGCTTAATGCACGTCAAAGACGTCTTTTGGTTTTAATTGGCACTGAAGATTTTGATTTACTCACACCTCAGTTTAAAGCGCGTATTGCACCACATGATTTGCTGCAACAATTATGTGATATAGGACTGATTGAAATACAAGAGTTAGAGACTTCAAATGCAGTATTCGGTACAGAGTCAGCACAGACTTCAGCGCCTACTAATAACTCAGTAAAAGCTTCATTTCCACACTTTCCTGAATCAAATATTCAGACTTCAATCACCCGTCCTGCCTCATCTGCCGATCTTGAAGCGCCGATTACTACGACATTAGTTGCCACGATCCACGTGCCTGACGTACCTGCTGACATCCCCTATATAACACTCAACCAAGAACAAATACGCAGCTTGATGCTAGACAGTTTAAAAAAATACTGTGGCTTATTGGCCAAACAACACATTCAAAATATTGCTCAGGCACCAGATATCAATGCCTTAAAAGTCTGTCAGGTACAATGGTTGACACTTCTCCAGGAAAGCCGCATGCCTTCACAAGAGTTAAACCAACTGTTCAAGCAAATTAGCCATGCTTTATCCATGCTGCGTGCTCAGGCTTAAAACCTTTCATAGATTCAGTCTTTTTAAGTCTAGTTTAAGTTTAAAGATGAATAAATCCAGCCAAGAATTTTTATTAATTAATTGAAAAATATAATTTTAATTCATACAAAAGTAGTTATATTCATTTACTTTCGACTATAGATGCATAGCTATATTAAGGATTTAAAGCCATATAGAATGTATTATTTTTTATTCTTCCCACGCTTATGCAATACTATCTTGAATTCGATGCTTTTGATAATCCCATGCAACTGAGCAAGGTGGGAAACTGGGTCATTACTTTTGTCAGTGCTGCCGATGAACTAGAACATATTCAGTTGGCGATCACGTATGTCTTGCCTCGCCAGATCAGTGATGCGCTGCAACCACGTCGCATACTGATTGAGAAAACTGCCTATGAACATCAATGGCTGATTCAGACGATTGAATGCTTTGACAGCAAGACCAATCAGGAAGTACAAATTGCAGCTGCAGATGCATTGGGACAACAAACGCTTCAGCAGATTCTGGAAGAATTTGGTCGTTATGATGTGAATGTCACTCTAAAAAGTTTTTAAGTTTAAGCTCGTTGACAAGTTATTAACTCAATGCTTGAACTATCTACTATTCAGGCATTGAGTTAAAAATCGCGTTAAGCTAAGTGCATAATAATAGATAAGAATAGAATCTAAATTATGCGATATGCTCATCAACATAACACTCAAGCCCTCGTCCTATTTCAGCTTCACCAAAATATAGAAGAATGCCTGAATGCTTTTAATTTGAAGTCTCAAAGTCGCCAGCTCAAGCTTCAACCCGATCCTCTGTCTCAAGAATATATCCTTATACAAAAACATGACTTAGGACAGGTATGCCAACAAATCCGTATAAACCGTAGCGAAGTATCTGATCCTTATCCCTTAGTTCGTTATCATCTGCTGGCATTTATTTTTAATCAGTTAATCTGAAACAATAGGATTTAAAAAAATAGCCCATCCTTAGATGAGCTATAGCTTCTATATTTCCAGACTTAACTGAAAAATAGTTTCCTATTTTGGCTCCATAACACGATAAATACAGTCTGTTTGCTCACTGGCAAATAGTAATTCAATCGTTGGTCGGATAATTTCATCGTCCACCACAATGTATTCAACTTGCTGTTCTAAACGTTGGGAAGGATCTCTATGCTGGGCACCGGCGCGCAATAATGCTTTTACATCAAGGATTTTTCCATACTGGTTTTTGACTTGCACATTAATCATCTCTTTTGTCATTGCGGTACCCTCCTTTTAATTTGGATTTATTAATTCTGATCTTCTAAATTCTTATAACATATTTATTTAAAAGGCTTTCAAACGAATATGTAAGATTTTTTAGCAGGATATTATTCCGGCATAAGATGCATTGCAAAACCAAATGAATAGTTTGTTGCTACTCCCTTAATCGCACAGACAAAACTAAAAACCAGACATTAAAAAGCCCGCATCGCTGCGGGCTCTGTGTTGGATGGCTAGTGCTAGATTTATTGCCTGAATCGAAATTCGAGCTCAACTAACTGTCATTGATCCGTCCAACTTATTGGTAGCGTCGTCGCATGGTTTTTTGACCTACCGTAAGCTTAATATAGGCTGCACCTGATAGTGGTGCAAGTCCTGATTACATTTTTAAAAGTAGATTCATACAATTTTTCAATTGTGATTTATATAAAATCCGCTAGTCTTGCTGACTTCCGAATCTATTCATTTCAGCGCAAAATACGCTGTCTTTTCTATCCGATGCTCAGTCATGATCTGGCAACTTATTCTTAGTGATCTGTATCGCTATTGCGGTAATATTTCAGCAAAATCTCTGATTAAAAACTATCTGTTTAACCGCGGTTTTAATTTTAGCTTCTGGTTGCGTCTGGCCTCTTCCAACTCATTTATTGCGAAATTGGCCTACCCTATTTTTTATTATAAGAAAAAGAAATACGGCATCGACATTCATTGCAGTACGCAAATTGGTTATGGATTATATATCGGCCATGGTGGACCTGTAGTAGTGAACCCCACTACAATCATTGGTAACAATGTGAATCTGTCACAATTTACGACCATTGGTGCCAATGGCGGGAAACAGGCAGCCTATATCGGCGATAATGTTTATATTGGGCCGAATGTCTGCATTATTGATAATGTCAAAATTGGCAACAATGCCACGATCGGTGCTGGTAGTGTGGTCACTAAAGACATTCCTGAAAATGCCACAGCCGTGGGAAATTATGCCAAAGTGATTCATTATAATAATGCAGGTAACTCCGTAAACCGCCGCTGGCCGCCTGGTGAAAAATAAAGAAGTTCATCTGAAATAAATAATGAATCCAGTTATCAAACCTAAAAATTTATAAGAATTTTAATCATCTGGATAGGTTTTGTGACGCTCATTTGGATTGCATTTGAACAGAATGCATTTGTGGATAAACAGATGTAGATACGAGCTGATTGATTTAAATTATACAGCTTAAAAAACTCCCTCAATTTGAGGGAGTTTTTTTTGACTTGGCTGTTTTAACCTGGAATCATTTCTGATACTGGTTCACGCGCCCAAACACGATGTTTCATAATCAGTTGCTTTAATTCCATAGCGACGGATTTGAAATCTTGATGTGAAAGCGTGCCTTCATCAGCGACCAAACCTAAAGAATTGATCAGGTCAGCTTTTTCACCCAAGAGTACAATTGGCTTTAAGTGTACGTAAGCTTCAATGATGTAGTGTTTTGCCGTGCCGTCTTTCAACACCTGGTCATAATTATCGCCATCGACCATGACAACAGCATCATAAAGTACTGATGGCTCACCTCGTTGCATACCATCTGCCATTACTTCTGCACCACTGCTGCTCAATACAGGTGCAGGTGTCGGAGCGAGCACCTCAGCAATGGCACTTTCCTCCTTGGCCCAAGCCAATACCGCATCCACATTCGCCTGATTAACCTTGTCATGCACTAGAACAGCAATTTTCTTGCCCTTGATATCGGGCGCCGGGAAAGCTTCCAGAGAAATGCGTTTAGATGGTGTTACTTCCGGCAATTCCACATTCAGTTTTTCTGGTGGAATTACAATTCCCAGTTTGATTGCCACCTGCTGAGCCAGATCCAGATCGATATTGCACAGAATTTCTAGCACTTCACGTTCACGGATATACAAACGTTGCACCTTGCTCAGCTCAAAAACATAAGCATTCACCACATGACGTTGTTCATATGGCGTCAGACTGCGGTAATACAATCGTGCCTGGGTAAAGTGGTCACTAAATGATGGGCTACGCTCACGAATCTTACGTCCGTCAATACGCTCGGCATAACTTTCGAAACCACCATTCGACGCTGCCGGTGTGGTTTCCGTTGGCCAGTTATTATCGATAGAATTTGGTTCATAAGAGGCCTGTCCACGATGGATCGCACGCTGATGATAACCATCACGCTGATTATTATGGAATGGGCAAACTGGCTGATTGATTGGAATCTGGTGGAAGTTTGGTCCACCCAGACGAATCAACTGTGTATCGGTATAGGAGAACACACGTGCCTGTAGTAATGGGTCATTCGAGAAATCAATCCCCGGTACAATATGTGCCGGACAGAAGGCCACCTGCTCGGTTTCTGCAAAGAAGTTTTCCACATTACGGTTAAGTACAAAGCTACCGATTGGTGTAACCGGTACAAGCTCTTCAGGAATGAGTTTAGTCGCATCCAGCAGGTCAAAATCAAACTTGTGCTCATCGGCTTCAGGTACGATCTGTACACCTAGTTCCCATTCCGGATAATTGCCTGACTCAATTGCATCATACAAATCACGACGGTGAAAATCTGGGTCACGACCTGCCAGTTTTTGTGCCTCATCCCAAGTCAGCTGGGTCAGACCTTGTTTTGGTGTCCAGTGGAATTTAACAAAGACTGCTTCACCATCCGCATTGATCATACGGAAAGTATTGACACCGAAGCCTTGAATTGAACGGAAGTTACGTGGAATAGCACGGTCAGACATTGCCCACATCACCGCATGGGCAGTTTCAGGTACGAGAGAAACGAAATCCCAGAATGTATCATGCGCAGTCTGTGCAGTAGGAATCTCGGTATGTGGTTCAGGCTTCATCGCATGCACGAAATCCGGGAACTTGATTCCATCCTGGATAAAGAATACTGGCGCATTATTTCCCACCAGGTCATATACCCCTTCCTGAGTATAGAACTTCATCGCAAAACCGCGAATATCACGTACTGTATCCGCTGAACCTCGTGGACCCTGTACGGTAGAAAAGCGGACAAACATGGGAGTTTCGCGCTCAGTATCGGTCAGGAATCCAGCCTTGGTAAAGCGCTCATTGCCAGGATAAGCCTTAAATACACCATGTGCTGCCACACCACGGGCATGCACAATACGTTCAGGAATACGCTCATGGTCAAAATGCGTCATTTTTTCCTGAAAGATAAAGTCTTCCAGCAAAGTTCCACCACGAGTACCAGCTTTCAGGCTATTCTGGTTATCAGAAATTTTCACCCCCTGGTTGGTGGTCAGAGCCTGCCCAGTTGCATCACGACGGTATGCATCAAGCTGGGCATTCTTCTCATTATGATTTTTCAAATCCGGACGATCAGTACCTGCTAGCTCACTCTTGGTCTCTTTCATGTGACTTCCTTATTATTACCCTTTTGATAAAAAACAAATTTGGCTTTAAGCTTTTGTTTTTTATCTTCTATTATTTAAATAACGGCGATTGTTCACTCACATTCAAAGGAGTTATATCGCTTATTAGGCGCCTTTCTAAAATACTATGGGGCATACATAGAAGCTGTAGCGCTTTGTGACACCGTGTATAGATCAGTTAATGTTTAAGGAGAAGTCTGTATTCAGCAAATGCTATGTAGCGACTTTAGATAGCTTCAAGCAGGACTTAAGACGATTAATAAGCTATGCATGAACAATATCTTATTAATTATTTATATAATATTTTGAATTTTTATTGAATATTTTGATATAAAGTGTATGATGAATATCAAATACAAAGTATTGTTATTCTATTTTCTTTAAGTATCGTCGTTTTTAATTATTTTATAAGCATTCGTTTTTTCAGATCATCATTTCAATTCTTTCCTATTCTCAGCATATTTTCGTTTATTTAATTCGAAAAATACTAAAAATCAAAAGGTTATTTTATGTCTAATACAGTTACTGGCACAGTAAAATGGTTCAACGAAACTAAAGGTTTTGGCTTTATTCAACAAGAATCAGGTCCAGACGTTTTTGCTCATTTCCGAGAAATTAGCAGTTCAGGTTTCAAAACTTTATTTGAAGGCCAACAGGTTTCTTTCAGCATTGTTGAAGGTCAAAAAGGTCCTAATGCTGTGAATATTGTCGCTCTTTAATCGACAACATTCATTAGAGGGAGCCTGCAAATCAGGCTCCCTCTAATTTTTGAAATCCCTAGTTTTATTCTATTTTCAAAAATAGAAGAAACATTAAAATAATAGGTAACACAATGAATCAATTTAATAATTTAATTGCTAAAGCAGCCAATGGCACTGAAATCCTGGTTTCTCTTATTCCATTAAATAAACAGCAAAATACTCGCCAAGGCTTTAAATGGGTCGAAGTTGGTAAGAAAGTTCTTTTACAGTCAGGTCTTGAAGTCGACTTAAATATGGATGGTCGGTCTTTTTATGCTCAAAGTAATGAGCTCTTTAAGTTTAAAGAGAGAATCATGTAATTCTTTACTTGCATTGAAAAAAAGATGCATCTGAATCCTGCTATTTTTAATCAAAGATAGCGATAAAAAAATTTTACGAGGAAGTGTCTTATAGAGGACTTCCTTTTTTATATTTTGAATTTTTACTTTATTCTGAGTAATAACTTACCATTAATGACTATTCTGTTTATTAAAAAAACATCTTCTATATAAGATCTATTTCATAAATCAAAAAATGATCGTTATATTCATATTTAAATGAATAGATCTCTTTCATAAATCAAAAAACGATCTTCTTTTTGGTTAATATTTGCACTCC